>JAHQWZ010000295.1 GCA_029856425.1 Candidatus Thorarchaeota archaeon | reverse complement strand
TTCGCTGCACATCCCTACTCATGCCACTCTACCTCGTGGCCAGTCATCATCATTATGATGCTATTATAGCTGGCTATTTCACTACAATAATGCTCATTGCGGGCCTGGTTGGTGAGATGGTTGCTGCCCCCATCTCGGACAGAACTGGAAAACGAGTTCCATTCATCATCATCTCGACAGTAGTATCAACGCCGCTTCTGTTTCTCCTTAATGCGCCAATGGACCAGCTTACGCTCCTCCTCGTGCTCATTGGCATAGGATTCTTCTTCTATCTTGGTGTACCTCCAAATACAGCATTTCAGACAGAGGTCACTCCCCGAGATTCACAGGGATTAGCTTTTGGACTTCTCTTCTCAATTGGAGCAATACCGGGAGCTCTTTCTCCAATCATCTTTGGCTGGATTGGAGACGTCTATGGGCTTCAAGCCTCGGTCATGTTTCTGGTCATAACATCACTTCTAGCGGCTGTCTTCTCGCTTCTGCTGAGAGAGAAGAAAGGCGCAGCGAAAGACGTAGCAATTGCATTGGATCCCTTTATAGTGCCTGAGTAGTACATTGGTAGCTCTTTAGTCAACATCATATAGTAGGCAGCAGATTCACAGGCAACGATGATGGACTATCATATCCACCCATCTTATTCCGCGGATGCAAAAGGCACTCTGGAAGAGTTCTGCGGAGCTGCTGTGGATAAGAAACTGAGAGAGATCTGCTTCACTACACACCTTGACTCAGACCCAATGCGAGATGATGGCTTTGTGATGGTCAGAGGGGAGAGAATCAGCGTACATGATCCGAGCTGGTTCGAGGACTATGAGAATCATGTAAGAACTCTGGGCGAGGAATACTTCCCCAAAGGGCTCAATGTGCGTTTAGGAGCGGAACTCGATCTATATCCAGGAGTCGTTGAGGACCTCCCGGACGCGTTTCACTCAACCGAATTTGATCTTGTGATTGGCTCAGTACATCTCATTGAGCACAAGGCGATGTCAGTGAGAGAAGAGGCATATAGTATCTTCAAGAAATACGGACTAGAAGAAGTTGGAAACATCTACTATGACTGTATCAAGGAATCTCTGACTACAGGGCTCTTTGACGTTCTAGGGCATCTCGATATATACCGCAGATATGGAGAGGAATTCTTAGGATCGGGAGTCCACTCACTGTGGGAGTCACATATAGACGATCTTTCCAGGATGATGAAATCATGTGGAGTTGGCTATGAAATAAACACTTCCTCTATGTGGAGAAGTCTCTCGGAAACTATGCCGGAAAGAGATTTTGTAAAGGCCCTGCACGACAGGGGAATCCAGACAGTCACAATAGGTTCAGATGCTCATCAACCGAGCGAGGTAGGAAAAGGGATCTCTGAAGCTCTGCATCTCCTTCAGGAATCTGGATATTCTGAGGTGTCCGTATTCAGCAAGAGAAAGAGCAAAAGCATACCACTTGATTCCTTCAAATAGAATTATAGGTTAGTTTCAGAAGTAATCAATTGGTGTGGATATGAGAAACAAAATACCATTTCTCCTTGCGTTGATTGGTGGTATTCTACTTTGGATTGCAGGTGCTGCAGGCAGCGTTGGCATTGTAGGTACTATCACTCAGATACTTGCATCAATACCTGAGCTCGCCCCCTTCGTCGATATTCTGAATCTGATTTCCTATATCCTGCTTATCCTTGCTGGGCTAGGCGGCATAACCGTCATTGGAGGCGGCTTGCTAATGACCACAGACCGACTAGGGACTGGCAAGTTCCTAATCGGAATTGGTGCCGGAATGGGCCTAATCAGTCTCATTATACAGATCGCACAGAATGTCTATACTGCAGGTGCAGGCGCCGCTCTGGACCTATTCTTAGCCACAGCAATGACGACGACTGGCATAGGAATCATCCTGAGTATTATTGCAAGGCGGACAGCTAGGAAGCCAGAATAAAATCTGAACGAATAAAGAATCAATGTCAGCACAAACAACACCTGCCATGACGAGGAAATCCAGAAAATGACGGATTGGTATTAAGATGGCAATGGATAATGAGGATCAGCTAGTCCGTGCGGTGAGTCTAATAGAATCAGAGCTTTACGATAAGGCAGTAGACCTCCTGAGGATTTTCCTTGATAAGCATCCTGAGTCCATCGAGGGATGGTATAATCTTGGATTTGCATTGGCAAGTTCCGGAAAGGAGAAAGAAGCTATCATAGCATATGATGAAGCCCTTGCTATCGATAACATGATTTTCGAGACATGGTTCAACAAAGCAACAGCACTCTATGACATGGCAGACTTCGAAGGAGCCAAGAAGTGCTACGAAGAAGCGCTCAGAATTGACCCGGAGGATGCCGAAGCATGGAATAACTTGGGGAACGCATTTTCGCGACTTGCTGATGCAAGGAGTGCAATAGAGGCATATACTAGAGCGGTGGCAATACAACCAGATTATGCCGAGGCATTCTATAACTCTGCAAATGCCCACTTTATAGAGGGTGATGATGAGCGAGCTATAGCATGTGCGGAAGCGGCTCTTGAACTAGATCCATCCCTTGAAAAACGGGTCAACCAATGGATTCATGTTTCCCGAGACAGACTTGAATCCACAAGAGCCGCTTTGGAGAGGAGCAAAAGAAGGAAACAGGAACCAGGTGACTGACTGGATTCGTCAATGTTTGATTCATCACACCTAAAAGGAGCAAGTGTACAGCTGAGGAATTATGTTCGCTCCGACTGACCCTGAGAGAACAAGGAAGCCATTTAAACTGGATATCCGGATAATATCGGTTGTTGCTATTGTCATTCTTGTGAGTGGCGTTCTTCTGGCATGGGTCGTAGGTCAATTGGGCTTACCCTTTTTAGACCCTAGAATCATCCTAGGGGCCACCGTTCTCATCGCCATGATTCTCGTTTGCTGTTCCTCAATGATGGTGTTCGGGCGATTTGCTGCTCGCATGCCTCAGTATGGAGCAATGGAAACTCGATTTAAAGAAGGGATGGAGTTCTA
>JAHQWZ010000012.1 GCA_029856425.1 Candidatus Thorarchaeota archaeon | reverse complement strand
AAGCTATCAAGTCCCCACTTTGAAACAACCCAGATGCGGATTCGGAGTCATATCTTGTCATCTTGAACCATGTGAAGTTCGTAGTGGAAACCATATTCTCCAGAATATCAGCCATTTCATCAGCTTGAGATGATTGGTCCTCCACCACTAGACCACAGACGAAGGACTCTCCACCACCAACCTGCGCCCACATTATTGTAT
Source organism: Candidatus Thorarchaeota archaeon (assembly GCA_029856425.1). Taxonomy (GTDB): domain Archaea; phylum Asgardarchaeota; class Thorarchaeia; order Thorarchaeales; family Thorarchaeaceae; genus SMTZ1-83. Next base: position 16,537 of record JAHQWZ010000012.1, on the reverse strand, counting down.
ATACCAGTGCCAGCACAAAGGGTACAATCAGACTTGGTGCAATGAAACGAGGGTCACGCTTTGCTTGCTTTAGGTCCTTTCTTACCACTGCAATTATCTCACGCAACATTCCTAATCCCTCAACTTTGAACCCGTAATGGCGAGGAAGACATCTCCCAGAGATGGCTCTCTTAGAGCCGCCTGCTTGACCTTCAGACCCAGTTCTGTCAGTTTCTCAATGACTCTTGGAAGGTCTGAATGACCAGTTTGGCTCTTGATCCACGCTGTACGGGGTCCTCCATTCAATGGATCTGATATTTTCTCAACTTCTAGATTGACCTTAGCGGTCAACCATTTGGAATCTTGAGCTGAATCCATCCCCTCTATCTGTACTTCAATCAAGTAATCGCCGATGTGTTCGCGCTTTAAATCTCCGGGCGTTCCTTCAGCGACTAATCTTCCATTATCTATGATAATGACACGGTCTGCTAGAGCCTCGGCCTCGTCCATGTAGTTGGTGCAGAAGAGGACAGTGCGTCCCTCAGTCTTCATCTTACGAACCTGATTCCATATCAGATTGCGACTATGGACGTCTACGCCAAGGGACATCTCATCAAATATCAGTAGTTCCGAGTCATGAAGGATTGAGCGTACCAGGGCTAGACGGCGCTTCATCCCCCCGGAATAGGTCTTAACCAGGTCATCCTTGCGATGAGTAAGACCAGCCAGTTCCAGCATGGATGCCACTCTATCAGCTACTTCATTCTTTGGCACTCCATACAGGTCTGCATGGTACTCCAACGCTTCCTGCGCTGTGAGGTCTTGATATAGAGCAGTTTCTTGTGGCATGAACCCAATGCGCTTGCGAACCTCTTCCAGATTCTCTGAAACCTCGTATCCCGCAATCCTGACACTGCCATTGGTGGGTCGTAGAATACCAGTCATCATCTTCACGGTTGTTGATTTCCCTGCACCGTTCGGACCTAAGAGGCCCACAACTTCTCCTTGCTCAACAGTAAACGAGAGGTTGTCCAGTGCTTTCACCGTTCCGCCATAGATATGGGTGAGATTAGAGATTTGTATCATCGACGGCAGCCTAACCACCATCTGATACATGTCATTGTGGAGATATGAAATTCGTGTCACATCAGGTGTTACAGCGCGGGATTCATATCCTGCAAATGGGATTGCCTAAGGGAGGATAGATTGAACCTAGAATTTCTCCTTCAGGCAGAGGTATGGGCCATATTGAAAGAACTGAGTTGGGGAGACCGGTTTGATCGGGATCTTCAAGCGAAGGTAACCGAAGTCAAAGGAAGCCTAGACAGATTTAAGGAAATAAAGAAACGGTTGACTGATATGGGCCTAGTTTATCAGCTCAAGGGAGGAAAAGGTAGTCCATATCTTGCATTGACCTATAAGGGGCAGGAGGTAGTGAGTCGACTCATTGAGGCTCAGGAGATTCTTGAATCAGAATACCGAGAATAACGAATTCTGTCACCTTAAAAGTGACAAGGGATTGAAAAGATTAGGAGCTCATCACTTTCATGGGTGCAACCTTGTCAGGCGATGCAATCATATCAGACATGATGAAAATTGGCTTACATCTCAATGAAGCAAAGGCATACAAGGCGCTTGTAGCCTTGGGGCAAAGCACTGCAAGACGTGTGGCAGACCTCTCCGGGGTTCCTCGGAGCAAGGTATACGACGTCCTTTACTCTCTTGAAGACCAAGGTCTTGTTCGAAAGGTCTTAGGAAGCGACCCTACAGAGTTCCGAGCATATCCTCCCAAGGAAGCAATCCCACTTCTTCTCGAGAAAATACAGCAGTCAGGCTCTTTGGTTCAGACGGCCCTTGAAAACATTGAAAGCTCCAGGAATTTGGAGAGGAGAGAGTATGTCTATACAGTCGAGGGTGATGACCAGATCAAGATGGAGATGCGAGGAATCATAAACGGGGCGGAGAAGGAGATATTCATCGCCACGTTTGACCCTAAAATACTCAGTGCCGTCCGTCCATCTCTGGCGGATGCAAAGAAACGTGGCGTTGATATCAAGCTGGTCACATCACGGACATTCATTGAAGAATGGCCTGAGTTTGCGCATTACGTGAGTATGATGGATGTTGGCGGCATAAGCCCTCCAGGCCTCGCTGAGCAGTTGAGCAAGGTTGTACAGAATGATGCAATCATTGATGACTGGAACCCGACACAAATGGGAATCATAATTGCAGACAACAGGGATAGCTGCGGTATGTTTGGAGGCCATCCTAATCAAGCCAGGCCTTGGGCGCTTGTTGTAAAGGTCCCACTAATAGCAATTCTACAAAGACAAGTGATTTCCGCTGTTCTCGCACAGGTCTTGCAGTTTCTCGACGCACACGATTAGACAAGTCATAGGTCAACCTATCCTATGATGTCCTCGAGATTAGATTGATAACTAGAACGCGCCTGAGGCAGCTTGTCAGTCATTCAATGGAGTATATGTGATGAAGAAATCGCTGCTGAAACTCCTGAGATGCCCAAAGTGCCGCAAAGGCTTGTTCATTACGGAGAATGATTCTGAGGATGGTGAAATAGAGAATACCACCTTAGGATGTGAAAAGGGACACACTTGGGCAGTAAAGAACGGCATTCCCTCTCTTATCTTTCCAGCCATAACTGAAGATGATGCAAAATGGATTGCAGAATATGATGAGATGGCAGAGAACTATGACGATCTCGTCAAGAAATATGACGAATGGCTCGGTATTGAACTAATGAAAGAAAGAGAGAAACTGGCTCAGTTCATACCTATTGAAGGACCAGTGAGGCTATTGGATGTCAGTGTTGGCACAGCAGCCAATTTCGTAGCACTGTACAATGCATTCGAAGGCAAACAAATGGACCGCTTTAACTTCCATGGAGTGGACCTTTCTCTCGGAATGCTCAATGTATCAAAAAGAAAAATGACTCCTCTTGGAGTTGATGTCAGCCTTGTTCATGGGAGCGTCTTTAACATTCCCTACAAGGACAAGGCTTTCGACATCGTCAACCATAGCGGCGGAATCAATACTTTTTCGGAAATAGGCTTGGCATTTAGTGAGATGTTGAGAGTAGCATCACCTGGCGGGGTTGTTATTGTGAACGATGAGGGACTGTCACCAGAGATGAGGGAAACCGAGATGGGCAAAGCCATCATTGATGCAAATTCCCTCTTCGCAGCAAGACCCCCTCTTGAGCATATTCCAGACAAAGCAAAGAATGTTGAGATAGATTACATCCTCAATGGGACATTCTACCAAATAGTGTTTAGGAAATGACTGGTGTTTTAGAAATCGAAGTGTGATTTAGGCGAGCATATGAAGAGTAACTCATGTGGCTTCCCACATGAGCACTTCTTCACGTGTGATTCGACGACTCTTGGCCTGGTCATCGTGTGAACTGTACTGCTTACAGTTGACATCTGTGGCCTTTTTCCTGTGAGCCATGGTCATCTACCTGTACAGATATGAGTGGGCGATTGCCCTTGTAGAGATCTTCCTTCGAAGCTTCTTCTTCTTGATACCTTTCTTTGCTAGAGCCATTTGTTGCTTACCTCCTATATGTGTAGGCAAATCCGATGAATTGGGTCGACATGACCTGCACCATCTTCGCGTTCTTCTTCACTGATTGATTCCTAGTGATCTCAGCCACAGCCAACCTTTGTTACCTCCGAGCACAGTAGTCGTAGTAAAGCGACTCATGTGTGTCAGGCCCATGACCAGAGCACTCGTGTTCAGTCCTGTCATGAGTCATTGGTTTGATACCATGTATGAGACACACTTAATTGTATATAAAGGTTTGCGAACCAAACCATTCTGTTATTTACGGTTAATTATTCACTCTATTAAGACTAATTAGGTACAACAATTATACTGATATAATCGACATGGTATAAGAGCAAAACGTTAAAATATGTCAAGATGTCAAATAAAATCGGGATTTGAACAAGAACAAAACGAATTCGGGTGATACATTGACGACAGACGAGATTACTGACGCTTTAGCGGGGATTGAAGCCCCTGAGGAAACTGGCAAGTTTCCGGAACCAATGAACGAGATTGTTTTTGTTAACGATCCTGAGAGAGCAGAGATACTTGACGACCAAGTAAGGTACATGATTATTCAGGTTCTCAGACGGGGTATGGATGATACATGCACCACAAGGGATGTTGACAGCGAAACCGGCGAGCGAATAATCCGCCAGCGAGATGTGAAGAGATATTCCATGTCAGTGGTCGAGATTGTCAGGATGTCAGAATCGCATGATGACATTGACAATATCACAAAGAACCAAGTCTATCATCATCTCCCCAAGCTGATCGAGGGGGGTTACGTCGTTAAGTTTGGAACTGTGACAACAGGAAAAAGGACCACTGATTATTATCGTCGCACTGCCAAAGGTTTTGTATTGACGGTTGGCGAGTTTGGAATTGATAGTAAACTAATGAAGAAAAAGACCCAACACTATATCGACCTATACACAAGGGTGTTTGATATCAAACTCTCAGATGCTGATGAGGATAATCTCATGCGGCTCATAGCAGAGTCAATGAGAATAGAGCACCAAGGGCGCTCAAAAATCGGTCAGCTGATTAAGGGAGATGTTGCTGATAAGGAAGTCCTCAGCATGTATGAAGACCTTGTAAGGCTTTATGCTCTAGGCGATGATGAATGGTTAAAGATTCAGAAAAAGATGCGCGAGGTCTTAATCCCAGGAAGCCTATAAGAGCTACACTTCATCTAATCACATGTAGCACAGACGTTTGTCTGGGTTTCACCAACACCATCAATGTCCCTTAGTTTCTCAACTACATAGACACTCATGTCTTCGTTAGTCTTGAAAATAGCTTTCACGATAATGTCAAAGGCCCCGAAGATGATGTAGGCTTCTTCTGTCTCATCCAAAGCCATGATTGCTGAAAGAACTTCCCTGTTAGTCATGCCTTCGACTTTGACCATAATGAACGCCGTAATCATTGATTAGCACCTCTTAGGGAACTGGAAAACAGACTGCAGGCTCCACTTATCCTTTCCGAAACGTCAGAGTCTGCGCATGAGCTGGACTGCTGTCTTGGAGAGGTCAATAAGGGTCAGCTCGGGAATCGAATCATGTGTTGCCCATGCTATTGCCCAAATGCCCACCTCAATACGTGACATCAACAGATGACCCTGGTTTTTGTCTGCAGTGGCGACATATGACTCCTTACTTGATGTGACTCTCTTGTATTTGACCCCACCAACCTCCACACTCTCTCTTGCTGAAGCTGGAGCGTCTGAGAGTTCAGCAACAGCTGGAACGCAATCCCAATTACTTGTTTGCCAGATGATCTCGCCATTCTTTAGAATTGCAAATGCCTGTATCTTGGGATTGTATGAGTACAGTAAATTCCATTCGTTGTCTATCGTCATATCCATCTCACAATCACCAGAATATTCTCATTGGTCGTTAAGAAGTAGTCGTTGGAGGGACTGGGGGTGAAATCCCCAAGTCCATCGAGGATTCAGCTAGATTTTACCTTTGAGTGACTTTGCCGCGCGGTCGACGTCGACATAAATGCCGTCCGGAGCAGCCTCTGCGGCAGCCCAGGCAACCACAAACTTGGCACCTTCAATTTTGGCCAGAACAAGAGTCCCGTTGCCTCCTACATTTCGAGCCACAAGACTGTCTGGTGTGGTTCTTATTGTGGAGTACTTGATTTGATTCTGGGTAACTGAAGTTGCGCCAGAACTGACTGCTCTTCCGAGCTCAGCTGCGTCAGCTTGAAGATCCCAATTGTTACTCTGCCAGAGAACCTGTCCGCTGGCAGTTATCACTCCAAATGCCTGAACCATCTTCCCACTACTATTGTACGCCTGTGTGTATGCATCCATGACTGGATCTGACATGATCATTCACCCTGTGTTTATCACAGTCTCTAGGAAGAGATGGGGAAATGATTCCATAAAAAGGAATTCTTGATAGCTCTCATTCCACGCATGAGGCACACTCATATGGCAGGTTGACACAATTCCATCCATGCATAAGGATGCACTCTGGGAAACGGAAGAAGGCACTCATCTTAGAGTGCTCGTCAAGCCTAAATCGACCTCGAAGGAGTTTGTTGCTGGTGTTTCTGACTACGCATTGGTCGTGAACCTTAGGTCTCCAGCAAGAGAAGGAAAGGCAAACACGGAACTACTGAAACGCCTCTCCAAAGTCCTGGGCATTTCAACAGGAGATATAAGACTGATTTCAGGTCATAAGTCAAGAGAGAAGACGCTAGTCATCAAGGGAAAGACAATTGGAGATGTAAAGAGTGCCCTCTTTAAGCTCACAGACTCAAGCGTTTGACCCATAAAGTTACGTATCGTTGAGTTCGCAAACGATTAATACTAGAAGGAATCTTGGCTCATTCTATTGGCACATCATGCTCATACTCAGTAGTCTATGACCGCTATATGGAGGACTGCCATTGAACAGAATTCCCAGAGCAACAAGAAGCCTTCTTGGGGGCCTTTTTGGGGCTGGCTTGTTCTATGCTCTTGTTGTAGCGGCCGAGGGTCGCTTGGCAGACCTGGATGTTCTCATTGCGATTGCTGTAGAGATTGTATTGATACTGGGTGCCATCTTCCGAAATCCCATTGACAAAAAGGGACTGATGTATATTAGTGTAGGAATACTTAGCATTTTGCTGACCACGATGCTTCTTGGCGCGTTCACCGAGATGGTCATAATGGCCATTGGAGGAATGGCTCTGTATGCCTTTGGTATGAGTGAGCCGAAATTCCCATTGACAAAACGAGCAATGGTCACAGGTATAGTGGTAGGGACCATCATCACGTTTCTAGGAATTTACCTCAATCTGAAGATTGGCGTTGTGTACTTCATAGGTGCTGAGATGCTTGGAGCTATTATTCTTGGTACTATGGGAAGATATACACCAGAAGAAAACACAATAGTTGTTGCAATTGCCAATAGCTCGGGCTTAATCTCAGTCGGTGTTCTAGTCACTTTTCCAGCAATTGCTATCTGGCTACCTAGCATAGACCCCGCTTTGACCGTGCTTGTGGACCAGATCATCACGATTCCGTTCATCATGATTGTAATTGCGGTGAGCGGGATTTTTGGAATAGTTCTTCTTCTGCCATGGCGTGACACATTCGAGCAAGAACGATGGCCCCAGGTTCAACCACAGGCTGAAACCATTCTAGCCTTGGGCTCAGATCCATCATCAAAAAAAGCGGTTCTTACGGGGATGGCTGCCTCTGGAGCATGGATGGGAGTGACAAAGATTGCCGAGGAAGTCACTGGAGCTAGTCTTGAGGCTTTGCCCAACGCTCTCGCTCCTGCAATTCCTGCTGCAGGAGCTGTGCCGGAGTGGATAGGAGTTTCAAACTCTCCGCTCATTGCAGGAGTCGGATTTTTTGTTGGTTGGAGAAGAGTGCTCATCATAACAGGAGGCTCGGTGATTTCTCTCCTTGTCTGGATTCTATTAGAAGGGGCTGCTCCCATCCAATACGGTGACCATCTTCATCGTGCTGAGATTATATACATGGTCCTTGGTATATTCGCGGCAGTCATTGTCAAAGACATTCTTTCAAGCAGGGACGATGAGTTGAATCCTGATGAGTTCAGTAGGCTGCTTGAGAAAAAAATCGATGGTACGGAAGAAAAGGAGGATAGCCAATTTCTCATCGATAGGCCGCATAAAACTGGAGAGATTCCCAGACTGATGAGAGTAAAAGAGGAAATATTCTCGATCGAGATGATGAAAGAGGAGATTCGAGAGATTGTTGAAAACCCTCGGGCTTATCTTCGAAGTAGAAGAGGGCAGCTACCAGCATGGGTAGCCTTTGCTTCTCTTGGTCTATTCATCCTGACTGGCATCATCATATTCTGGTTTTTGACACCATTTCCGCAGCTTCGCATAAGTTGGCTACTCTTTGTACTAGGGTCGCCTCTAGCAATGGTATCCGCATACTTCACTGCCAGGGCCATGTGTGAAACAGGTATGATCGCTGGGTATATCTCGGATATTGTAGCCATTCCAGCTATCCTGTTCTTTCGAGTGACCTTCCAAGCGATTACGACCTTTATGGCAATGCTCGGAGGTCTTCAAGATGCGGCTCTTGCACTTCTTGTGCATCTCAAACTTGGGAAACTGACAGGAGTCAGGGGGCGTGATATTGTCAAAGCGGTCTTCATTGGCATAATACTGGGAAGCTTGGTTGGGTCAGTGGTTACATATGGATTGTTCAAGAATCCAGGATTTGGAGGTAGCAAGCTGCCGAGTCCAGCAGCTCAGTTATTTGGGTTTCTCGTCATCAGCCTCACTCAGCTAGGAGAGTTCCAGCTTCCTGGTATCGGAGACCTTCCAGAGGTGCATCCAATTCTCGCTTTCCTCTACCTTCTCATCTTTGCAATAGCTGGGTTCTTAGCCGCTAGAGAACTAGGCAAACGAGGCTATAGTGCAATCAGTTTAGGAGTCGGCGTGTTGATTCCTCCAGCCACAGCAGCAACCATGCTCTTCGGTGCGTATATCAAATATAGAACGGAGAAGAGGTATGGGTCTGTAGCAAGTCCAATTGATGGATGCGAGCCTCCAATTGAACAGGTACGTAGCAGGGTGACTCAGGTCCTCAGCGGCGTTGTTGCAGGAGAGGCTGTGATTACAATTGTATGGGTCATTTGGAGTGTCTTATTACGGGGAATCTAGCTTCTCTCATCAACATACTCGGCTAGTCTTTGCAGGAACTTTGGAAAGTCGTCCTTGTACATGCTTGCTCCGGCAGCAGCTGGATGACCTCCACCCTGAGCGCCCTCCATCTCAGGCAGAATGGTATCAAGTGCTTTGTTGAGGTCGATACGGGACTGTCTCCGTCGGAGGCTCATGTCAACCTCATCATCAGTGGATCTTGCACTTATCCCGACATTGGCCTCTGTGACATACGCTGCGAATTTGGCACTTTTTCCCCGATAGCCATTGATTGGCATGTCAAGAATATACCCAATAGGCCCAAGCTTTCGAGCACTGCTCTGGACGTAGCGAAACACCTGATGTTCTATTCTAGTTGCCTTCAGTGCAAGGGTTACAATATCATTCATGGAGCTTGGCTCGATCCCAAGAGCCAATTGACGAACAATGTCTTTGGATTCCTTTCGATAGTCAATCTCTTGAAGAGCCTGTACTAGCAGGCCAGCCTCTAGATAGAGGGCGCGCTTGTCATAATTATCGAACTGCTGCTTGGCAAATTCTGTGTCATCACAGTAGTCGCCAATTGCACCATACAGTGCAAGGCGGAGAGCGTGTTCAGGAAGCCGGTCTTTAAACTCTCGATACACCAGCTCTGCTGCACAAGGACCCACTTCATGGACCAAATCGACCCTCCTTGCGAGCTCTCTCTTCTGTTTCGGGGTGATTGGATGATGGTCTATCCAGTAAAGCGTGGTTGACTCAGGAAAGCGATCGATGGCGTTCAGAATATCATCGAATTTCTTGCTGTTAATTGCAATGTCGCTGACACTTACTTCTGTGGGCCGGTCTTTTGCTACCCGATAGAGGTCCTGATGGACCTGGGAGGGCCTTGTAAAATAGAAGTCGGACCCCGGAAACGCCAAGAGTGCGATTGCTCCGGATGTGATGCCATCGAGGTCTCCATGAGTGAGTACAACCGAGTTCACTATGTGACCGCTCCTGTGAATTTTCTACGGCTTGTAGGTATCCTCCAATGCCTTATCCCATTCATCCTTCTCTTCAGGCTTGCCCTTCATCCTCCTTCGGACGCTCTCACGCTCTTTTCGTCTCCTTGCGGCCTGCTTCTTCTTGTCATCTAATTCCTTCTTTCTTAGCTTGAGCTCTTCTTTCTCATCTTTTGTCAGCTTGGGTTCATCAAGAACTTCTCGCTTTGAGAACCAGCTAATCACCATTGCTGCAAAGGGAAATAGAAGTACGACCGGAACGAGGTAGAGCAATACTATCTCTGGCTGAAGTACCTCAATGCTATTGTAGATACCCATGGGCGGATTCAGAATAGCGAGAAACGCCGAGGGACTCATCAGCAAGAAGGATATAGCTATCACAGTCAGGAATCGAAATGCTGAACCTAGTATTGTTGATCCTATCACGTAGCTAGATGAGGGGGCTGCGGCTTTTGCCGTTAGCTCATCACGAGCACGCGAGTCAGATTGGAGTAGTTCGTCAACAAAGATTTGGAGACGTCTAACATCCGAAACCGCATCTAGGTTCTCCAAAGCGTCTTGGCTACCAACAACTTTTCGTTCAATCGCCTCACGCAAGAAGGAGAAGGCAATCGCTCCTGAAGACCTGCTCATTGCCGTTATACTGACCTTTTCACCCCTCTCTATAGCGTCTTGCTTCCGTGTTGCTTGTCTCAATGCCAACAGCTGTTTCTTGAGTGTTTCTTCTCTGTCTTCTACTGGTTTTCCGACAGAATAGCTATAGATCATCTGATAGCTGAGCTCTAGATACGCAAAGGAAGCCAGGACAAGCAATTGAAGATTGCTAAAGAGAAATTCAAAGAAGTTCGACGGGAATACAGCATAGTCAAGTATAGCATGTTCGTCGCCAAAAAATGGCAGGACAATCCCGAAATCACCGAGAGTTGCGAGGATAGTGTTGCGGAGAACTGCGATGACTAGAATCATCTGGAGAGAAACAAAAGCACCACCTACGAATTTATGCTCCATTCGGACCAGAGACTGTAGGAAAAGCGCCACTCCAATGCCAGCACAGAGAAAGTATAGAAACAGGAAAGTATTCTCGAGGAGGGAATTCAAGACCTCGAAGATATCCACGGAGAAGCGTGCAAATACTTCGTTTACATTTGTAATAGGACCAGACACACCGTAGGGTTGCATGTACCAAGTCCTGAGGGTGATTGTGTTATACAGCCCTACAATGAGCTCGTTGGGTACAGTGCCGGTTATTGCTGTTGATAGTCCAGTGACTAGGATAAATGAAATGAAGAAGAACAAGAGTGAAAGGAGACGGAATACTGTGACCACGAAATCGTATGGAGCATTCCAATGCCAGACATCATTGAAATCCATGACTCTGTAAATGAGGAAAGCCATTGCAACAAATGTAGCTGCTGAAGCGAGCCGGAGAATCCAAGTCGTGATCTTCAGAACAATGCCACCCCCCTCTGTTTCGCCTGCTCATATGTCTTGATGATTGTTGGAAGGAAGTCCTCAGGTCCAACATTGACGACACTAATGCCAAACCTTGCCAGTGCACGTGCGATTTTCCTTCGACGTTCCCATAGTTCCTCTGAAACTGCTTCAGCTAGGACTTTCTCTACTGGTCCAAACTGCCCTACAGGTGCTTCGAACCAAGGCCCGAAGGGGCTGATGACCATCGCTTTGTGACCGTTTGCCACGAGGGTCTTCATGGCATTGAGTAACGGGCCAGGACTCTCCTCCAAATCGGTCAGCCAGATAACGAGTGTGCGTTTCCTTGTTTGCTCTATAACGTGTGTAATTGCAGACTCATAATCACTCCAGCCTTTTGGCTCCGCCATTGCGAGAGATTCCAAAACATCATACATATGGTTAGGGTGAGTGCTTGGGGGCACAAATGAATGCACAACTTCGCTAAAGACGCAGGTGCCAACCAGATCTTTTCGCTCTAGCCCCATATGAGTGAGAAGTACTGCAGCACGGATAGCGTATTCTAGTTTGGTGTTCTCCGGATAGCCATTCCCCATGCTTCCACTGGTGTCCACCATACACATAATTTGGACATTCTTCTCTTGCTCGTACTGTTTGACAACCATATCACCACGCTTGGCACTGGTCTTCCAGTCGATCAGTCTGAAAGCATCTCCTGGAACATACTCTCGAAATCCTGTGAAGTCGGTACCCATCCCTACAATCTTCGTGCGGTGAGAGCCAAACATGAGACCTAGCTGTCTCTGTTTACCAATAGCGTCCAAGCGTCGGACATCCTTCCAAGTGGGATACACAAGAATCTCTGTTTCGGCTTTTAGGGACCGCTTATAGTAATGCAAGCCAAGGCGGTCACGCATGACGACCTCAGTTGGGCCAACATTGTACCGGCCACGCATTCTTGCTTGGAGAATATAGGAGAATGTGATGCTGCTTCCTGGCTCTATTCGACTTGCTATGAAATTCTCGCCTATAGCAAGAATCCACGTTTCGGGATATTGATCATGCACCTCGATAAAGTCAAAGTGCCTTCGAGAGGTGTTTCTGATAGTGACTCTGACACGGAGAAAGTCACCTGAGAACAGCTTGACCTTGTCGACTTGTCTGTCAACCTCGATTCCGGCGATGTTTGCAGTTAGCGCAAAGAAGGGGAGGGAAACTACAAGTCCTATAATTAGGTAGACTCCTAGTGTCGTGAGGTAGAAGTTTCCTCCAAGGGCAAATCCACTAGTGAGGAATAGCACCGCTGCAAAGATAACGACAAAGCCTCTCTGCGTGATCACAGTTGTTCTTCTCCGCGCTTACATCGCTTAGATAAGATTACCTTGGACAGTCAACTTCTCCAAGTATCTTTGAAACCAATCTTTCTACAGATAGGCCCTCAAGCTCAGCTTCAGGCTTCAAGACCAGTCGGTGGTTCAGGCATTGAACTGTCAGCATCCGTACATCTTCAGGAACCACATAGTCCCGACCATCCATAGCTGCCCGAGTTTTTGACGCACCCATGAGGACCAGTGATGCACGGGGCGACCCGCCGAGCAGGATCTGAGGATCATTCCTTGTCCGTATGACAATGTCTCGTATGTAATTGATTATGTCCTCCTCGATGTACACGGTCTTGCATGCATTCTGCATTCGCGCAATGGTCGTCGGATCAGCAAGGACTCGAAGGTCTGAAGCCTCACCAATGTGCTTCCTTCGAATGACCTCAGCCTCTTCAGAACCGGTTGGATAGTCGAGAATCAGTCTGAACATGAACCTGTCAAGCTGGGCTTCTGGAAGCGGATAGGTACCTTCCTGTTCCACAGGATTCTGAGTCGCAATGATCAGGAAGGGTCTAGGAAGTTTCCTTGTCACACCTTCTATCGAAACCTGTCGTTCCTCCATCACTTCGAGCAAAGCACTCTGAGACTTGGGAGGACACCGATTAATCTCGTCTGCGAGCACCAGGTTTGAGAATACTGGACCTTTTCGATACCAGAACTCTCCTGTTCTCTGATTAAACACATTACTACCCAATAGGTCAGCTGGGAGTGTGTCAACCGTGAGTTGTATTCTCTTAAACGCACAACCTAGAATGGACGCAAAAGTGCGAGCCATGTAGGTCTTGGCTAAACCGGGCACGCCCTCCAGCACAACATGTCCGTTTGAAAGGAATGCTATGAGCACATCACGGAGTATATCCTCTTTACCGACGATGATCCTTCCACACTCACGGATAATATCAGAGCTGAGGGAATGGACCTCATCGATGCTCATCGGCTGAAGCACTTCAGCTGGTTCAGCGCCGGTTGCTTCTTCTGTTGCCATTTTTTCTTCTACCTCACATTTCACTTTGTTTCGACTAATTTTGTTTGAATGTCACGAATAATGAAGAAGAGCGACATCATCTCGTTCTCCTTCACTTTAATTCCAGGATTAGAAGCAATCTCCTCAATCCTGGCAATTATCTTGTTGAAATTCTGCAAGTTGATGTTCGGGTCCTTATATCTCAAGAGCTCAAAGACCTTCATTACATCAAACTCTCGCCATTGATACTTCTTCACCAATGCCCTTCTCAGCTTACGGTATAACATTTTCACGACGCGGCCATAATTACCCTCACTACGATAATACGACATCCTTTCGCTAAAGTACGTCTGTCCTCGCCGTAGGAATACATCAGATACGCTCTTCACCTCAGGCTTTTTCGGGTCGGGCAGGTATTTCCGAATGCCAAGTACTGTGACTAGGGGATAGATTGGAGCGAGAATAGGCATGCTGGAGAGCCATAGTGCTCTCCCAAGGTAGAGTCCAAAGAAGAACTCAGGAGAGGACCAAGGCACCTCGAGTAGACTCTCGCAGAACACTATTGGCCTGTTTTCATCAGTATCGCCACGTGCAAGCCAGTTGATTATGTTCATTCCGAATCGCAAATTGCCTCCAAAGTCCTCGACCATATCATTGATGAAAATGCTAGGATCGCTCACCGCAACCAGACGACCTGCATTCGCCTGAAGCATATTGCCCAAGTCAATGGCACCTGCAACTGGCAGGACTCCGGCCCATTCATCATCGTCAGGCCAGGCTTCATGTGTTTCAATTGATGTGAGATTCTTTTCACACCAGGCTCGTGGTGTTGTCCATGCAATTCCCATATATCCCATGAGGCTTGTAGGCGTTAGAACTGAGGCATAGTTCAAATGGAGAGAACCGACACCTTGTGTCAGAATAGGGCCATAACCAGTGACACTATGAAAGTCAGTCACAATTGGGAGCAATGGGTTGGGACCGTACGAGTCTAGGTCAAAGAGAACTCCCTGTGGAAAGCTGAGGACCCCCGTTAGATTCACGCCACCACCCTGCATGGCTCCTTGAAGAAGGAGGTTCAGTAGAGCGAATGAGCTGTTTGCTGTACCAAAGTCATCGGCAATTAGGACTCCGCCGCCTGAGGTCAGGTGTTGAAATATCACTAATATCGTATCTATGCTGAAGTCCACAACGGGACCCGTAATAACAAGCGTTGCATTCCCTTCATAGCGTCCAAGTGTGCTCATAGATGACTGGATTGCCTTTACCGTGTATCCAGCACCCTCAATGGCATCACGATATATACTGAGGCCATTATATTCCTCGTTATAGATGCTGAAATCGTGAACGTACGTTGCCTCTACATTGAATACACTTGTTCCTATTAGGACACCGACTGGTGCCCAGCTTAGGATGAAGAGGATTACTTGCACGTATTCTTTCCAGCCCATCGGTCACACCTAGCACTATTCTGGCATTGCCCTTCCTTCAATCCGCGGATACAGATCGCTGAATGTCTTGATTGCTCGCTCGTAACGTTCCCTTGTAATCGCATGGTTTGAGAAACGAGCCTCTTCATACGATGTTATGAAGCCCTCTACAGCAACACCATCTAGCGGAATCACCTTTAACACACGTTCCAAAAACTCACGCGCAGTTTCAGACTGGGCACGTTCAGAACCAGTCTTCATGCCGCACATCTGTTCGAACGTGCGATATGCCAAGGTTATAGCTGCATTATACTTTCCAGCATCTGCAAGCTTCTTGATGTTCCGGAGTTTGGCCGGGATGTCAACACTTGCGACCTTCGGCGTTCCTCCGCGGAACTTTTTTTGGATGGATTCTCTAAAGCCCATATTTCATCACCTTCTATTCTGTCGTTATTACCGCTTCAATTCGCGGGTAAAGATCTGTGAAGACGCGCATTGCACTATCATAGGTCTCCTGTGTGATCTCATGATGTGAGAAGCGCGCTTCTTCGTAAGCCTGAAGCAGCTCGTTCACTGAAGAGCCTTCTAATGGAAGCTCCTTAAGAATACGTTCTGCATAGTCTCGTGCTGTTTCTGAATGACGCCGAGATAGTCCTGTCTTCGACCCACACATGTCCTCAAAGGTGTGATAGGTCAACGAAATTGCAGCAGCATACTTACCATCGTCTGCAAGCCTCTTGATACTCCTAAGCTTACTTGCTAGGTCTCTTGAAACTGATACGAATGCGCCCTTGCCAAATCCTCTGACAAAGTACAGGTATAGAAGAAGGACCACTATAGCAGCAGCTATTGCAGCCAACGGAAAGAGCAGGTCTAGAGCATTCGCAAAGCCAGTCCCAGGTGGCCGAATGTAGATGGTTATTGATTCCGAAACAAATTCAGGGATACCTGAAGTGACTGAGGGAAAACGCACTCTCACTGTGATAGTAGCTTCCCTGTCAATTCCAGCCTGGGTGATAGTAATGACACCATTTGACTGGGTACTGACTAGATTATCAGTTCCATTCACCTCGATTATTGCATTACGGGCTCGTATTGGTACTCCAAAATCATCGGTGAATGCCACAGTTATTGGAAATGAAGTTCGAAGACTCACTTGACGAGGTGTTCCTTCAAAGTTGATAACTATCTGTGTGAATATATGTATGTCACTAGATGCTGACCCTGTTGAACCCAGAACATAATTTGCGGCATTCCCAAAACATTCAACAACTAATTCATAGAGCCCACTAATCGCCCAGTCAGATGGAATAGCTATCTCGATATCGTTCCACTCACCTGGAGCAACTCCTCGTTGGAGAATGAATATAGTATCGAGATAGATCCTGATAGTTGAGGTGTCCACTGGAACGCCATCATCATCCTCGATATAGACATCAAATGTGAAACTCTCACCCGGTTGGTAGTCCACAGGTCGGAAGGGAGGCAGAGTCACCGTGGTTGTTGAACTGATGAACATATCCAAGAGCCAAGAGTCTGGCGGGCCAGAAAGCACATAGTAGGACCCGGCTGCTAGGCCAAGTGTAATATAGAATGGTCCGCGTGCATGCGAATCCGGAAACGTGTAATCCAAACTGAAAAGACCATTTC
>JAHQWZ010000294.1 GCA_029856425.1 Candidatus Thorarchaeota archaeon | reverse complement strand
CAAAGCGAAAAGTGGGATTGTTGCAACTACTGAACGTGTCTTTATGGAGAGAGGACGTTATCCATCGCTATGGAAAAAGAGAGCAGCTGAGGGATAAGCTGAAACTGGCTTGGAGCATCTTTTTATGAATACATACACATGATTTGTATGTGGCTCTGGAGCAGAAGCGCGACTGACGGTACTCACTTTCGGGTGAGAGCTGAGGAAACTCCCAACTGCTGTCGACACCAGTCCTACTTCAGTAGGGAGGCGAGAGCCTCGCTCTGGGAACAGAAACGACACCCCCAAGCTGGACACGACGATGATACAGAAATCCAATCTGTTGAGGATCAGTTTGGACCGGTTGAAACGGCCCATCACTGGGCAGCAATCTCAAGATTTTGCCGTTGACGGTCGACACGAGGCAAAGGGTAGAGAGCATCAGTCTGATGTCGCAGGATTTCATATCGGCAACGAATTGAAATGGAACAGAATTGGGGTTACTCTCTGGACCAGAGCCACCCTCTCAATCATTCGTCCTATCCATCTTTCGATGCTCTCTCATTATCTCAGTTTGAACCTTCACAATATCGGAGCTATTGAGGCAGGAGGCATAGGAGTCCAACCACTCCTTGTTCAACGTGATAAATGAATGACCCCACTTAAAGACCGACATCGTATCTCTGGCAGCTTCGATCTCACCAAGTATGTATAATGCTGCGGCAATAGCCTCTGCGGTAGAGAGCTTGATTGGCTTGTACGTATTGATGGGATTAGCGGCAAGGAGGTAAGGAAGAGACCTCTGGTTACTTCCTCGAGATCTCCTGAAGACTTCTTCAGCCTGATTCCATGAGCAGTCTAATGCAACCAGTCCCGATCTGTACACGTAATCATGGTCAGCAGGGGAGAATGCCGTTTCGGACACAGGGTTCAGAATCACCGCACCTCTAGGAATGCGTCGCATATCCTTTACAATTGTGACCTTCTTCAGTCTGCCTAGGCGGAGACCTGTACATTTCTTAGGATCACACTGAGCGGCATTATAGATGATGATCCTTGGAGAGTTAGATTTGCGATCCATAACAATCCATTATAGTGGCACAACAGATTTCAGGCTTCCCCTTGATTCTCCTAGTGGATGAACGAGTTGATGCGCTTTACACCCGGTGAATCATGCGAGATGTGTGGTAAAAATGGGAATGGACTCGAGATTTGTGACCTGTGCGGAGCATTCAGCTGTAGAGATTGTATAGCTGAAGGAATATGTCTAACATGTCAGGAGGCACGCTGCTTCATCTGTGAAGTACATCTCTCATCACGTGCATGCAATGAATGCGGCAGACTTGTATGTGAAGACCACGGCACTAAGGAGAATGAGGCCACAATCTGCGAAGTATGTCAGGCGAAACAATCATGATAATCAAAGAGATACATCTCGGAATGGATGACATTGATAGTCCGAGAGGAGGTTGTACTACTCATTTCGCCAGTCTTGTTGTAGAGATGCTATCAAATTGGGGAGCACTATGGATTGACTATCCGAATCTAATCCGTCTGAATCCAAATATTCCATACCGAACTCGCGGGAATGGAGCAGTAGCATTGAGATTCAAAATAGAGGCTAGCAAAGCCCGGGATATTCTTCCTGCATTAGAGAAAATGATTGCAGAATATATTGAGATGGACTATCCTAACACCAATCCGGGTGTTGTGCTGGTTGAGGGGAACATTCCAGTTGAGGTCCAAGAATTCTCTGAACGAGCAATATGGCGGACGATTTCGATTGCTATTGCAAAACGAGTGCTTGAGAGTAATAGTATCCAACACGTCTGCATTGGAAATGGTCGAGGATTAATTGGTTCACTGGCTGCGGTTGGGAATCGACTCACACAGGACCATACATATGAATTCATAGCTTATCGATCCCCTGAGTCATCGAACCAACCACGCAGAGTCTATGAAGACTCAGTAATAGAAATGAATCGTACAATGGGAGAGAGGCTATTTTCCAGTATCGACCCAAGGACAAATCGGATGCTCATTGCGCCTCATGGTCCCGATCCAGTTCTATATGGGATAAGAGGCGAGGGCCCTGAGGATGTGATATCTGCGGCCTCATTTGTCCAAAGCGACTCTTCGATTGAAAGACGAATGGTTTTCAGAAGCAACCAAGGGACTGGGGCTCATCTGAAGCACGTTGTCTACGTAGCTGATTTGAGGCCTTACATGGCTGCGCTGGTGCATGGCGTCATTGATAGAGACCCCATTGCAATAGAGGGAGGACATGTACTTTTTGGAATCGGAGATTGCTCGGGCCGTATCGATTGCGCGGCCTACGAGCCAACTGGTGAGTTCAGAGAAACTGTAGCCAGATTGAGAAAAGGAGACCAGGCTTTGGTCCATGCGGCTGTGCGTCCTGCTTCAAGAACACATGGTCTCACATTGAATGCTGAGGGAATTGTAATCATCAAACTAGCCAAAAGAAGCAAGTTGCTGAATCCAATTTGTCCCAGCTGTTCCAAGAGGTTGAAGAGTGCTGGCAGGGGCCAGGGCTTCAAGTGTGTGAATTGTGGTTTCAAGAATCCAGAGGGTGCTAAGATAGAGGTTCTCCTTGATACTGAGCTTGAAGAAACAGTGTATCTTCCTCCACCAAGAGCACAGAGGCATTTGACACGTCCCCTTGAACGATTGAATCGGATAAACAGTGAGGTGCCAAAGTGTCTAATTGACGAATGGCATATCCCTTGAGTAGAGTTGATGTAATATCTGAGAAGATCTAAATCAGACTCTTCTGCCGCGGCCGCCACCCGGCTTCCTTGTGCCGTCATGCGGAATGGGTGTGACCTCATCAATGATTCCAATTCTCAGACCAGCTCGGCTTAAGGCTCGAATCGCAGCCTGAGCACCAGGTCCGGGTGTCTTGGGACCACTTCCACCAGGAGCGCGTACTCTGATATGGATTCCGTATACTCCCTTGTCTTTAGCCTCTCTTGCAGCCTGAAAAGCTGCCTGCATTGCTGCATGTGGGGAGGACTCGTTTCGGTCTGCCTTGACCATCATTCCTC
>JAHQWZ010000293.1 GCA_029856425.1 Candidatus Thorarchaeota archaeon | reverse complement strand
GCAAGGTTGCTCAGAGGATTACTGAAATGGACATTCCAGCTTCAGAGGCAATCTGGAATCTACTTGACTATGACTACACATTGGACCAGGTTGCCCAGCTCATGTCAGTTGGATTGCTTGGTCGACTTGAAAACAGAAGAATGCAGCCTTTAAGAAGTGCCTATAAAGCAACGATTGATTCCTATGTAAGCAGATCCATTGTGGAGCTTGCTGATTGTTCCCAATCTGATGAGTCGAGAATATATATGACCTCTCTGTTTGGAGATAGCTTCACGATACTGTCTACACCTGGATGGCCCAAGGTGGACTATCTGAGAATTGAGCAGCTCCCTTGGGGAACCACACACGGAGCAAGCTTTGAAGGGGGGCGACACACACCAACGGATCCCAAGACATCAATATATGCTGATAATGCACGTTTCTCTGCATATGCGACGATGATTGGGGAAGAATCCGCTTCCCACATGACAATCTTTCATCTCTCTCGCAATGCCAGAAGCAATTCTCTCGGCCCGTGGATCTCGCGAGCAGGAGTTAGAGAAACACTCCAATCCAATCCTGTTTGCATGGAGAACCGGGCAAACGCTCTGGCCGTGCTAAATTCTGTCCTCCAACCAGAACTGGGGATTTGGACTGCTGATTATCCTATTCTCAAGCGACCTGAATCTAGGAAGGCGGCCCATTCCCTAGTTCAAACCTGATTCCTTGAATGACAAACCACAGGGAAGCAATTTACTCTAGTACCAAGCTTGAGTCCAGTTGATCCAAAAGACCGACATTGTATCTCTTCCGCTGATTACATTATCATCCAGATGCACTGTATATAGCCGAATGTAGGCATAGTGCAGCAAAGAGCCCCAGAAAGAGAATAATTCATCAAAGAAGACAAAATACTCACAGCCTTGATTTCGGAGATATTCCAGAGTTTCACTTGGGGTCATATTTCCATGGACTATATCAGGACTCACGAGGCCGGCCATGTCGATCATAGTAAGGTTGGAGAAGAATCTGAGTGCACCAGCGTCATGAGTAACAAACACAGCATCTTCAGGCAGGTTCTCTGAAAGCCATATTCCAATATGGACCTGCTGTTCATTGATGTTCTTCACTGCATTGCCAAAGAACGTAATCTGAAACATATAGCTCGGCGTCATTGGGAATACAAGTGCAAGTATCGTAATGCAGACTACTATCGTCCGTCCGCTACATTGGATTGCTCTATGTTTCGTTGGATTAATCTTCCTTTTCAGTGGCAGACCAATGACTTTTTCCATCAGTACTGCGAGTCCAAGAATAGCAGATATCATAAATAAATCAAATATTGGTACTAAGTATCGTGCGTTATTGATCAGTGAAGCGTAAGGAGTAGCCAGTCGATACATGATTGTCAATGATATTGCAAATAGCCATGGAAAAGGCCTATTCTTTAGAATGAGGAAAGCGCCACATACGGCTCCGATCTGTATATGTGGCATTTCCATCAGAAAATACAACCACCAATCATTCCAAGCTTTGATTTCAGATTCTGTAGGAATGTGCACCTTTGCATAGAATGTGTCGGGAAGAGGATAGCCGGTTACAGACATGCAGTAGAGTAGCCATGGCGCGGCCACAGCCAATGCAATAAGACCACCGAGTGCTAAGGAGCCTATTCTATGTAGACTCAGTCTATTATCCGCTCCAAGAATGACTGGTCTCAGAGTCAGACCGAGACCCGCCACAATAGCTCCCTCAGGTCTAGCTAGAAATGCAAGACCAGCAACCAAGCCAAACAGGAAGTCGTACCTCATCTCTGGGAGGTCAAGTACGTAGATTGAAAGAATGAGAAGAAACAAGAATAGCGGGGTCTCCATGCCTGACAGCATCACCCAACTATTTCGGGGAACCACAACAAACCCCATGATAGAAGCATAAGACCATAGTTCCTTCTCCGAGTATTTCATTGCCAGCTGCCCAACAAGAAAGGAGGATCCAACATAGAATGCGAAGGATATGCAAAATACACCCCAGACGATATTGGCGGTGTCAGTCGTGACATAGAATACTCCAGAGAGAATCCAGGACCAGAGTGGACTTGTGGATCCCGTGCTTGGATATCCGGGAGAGTACTCAAAAGGTGTCCCTTCATAGATAGTGCGAGCAAACTGTAGATGAATCCATGAGTCATCTAATGTGAAACCTGGTGAGGTCACTACCAACATTGAAGAAATGTATTGCCAGCACGAGATTGCAGTAATAACGAACGCTCCAAGAAGAATCCTACAAGATACTGCATGTTTCATCATCCATCTTAGAGGTGGTGAGCGGTTATTGTGGTCGGAATCCCTTGCATCGCTTTGTGTCATATGCCTACAATAAAGATGCAAGGGAATCGCGCTATTAATCTAATCATTGAAATGATAGATATTCGGAAAGCGCAATCAAAAGAAAAAGAAAGGGGAAGAGTAGATCTACCCCTATATCTTCTCTTTGGCTTCCTTTCGAGAGACCGCCTTGTATAACAAGACTAATCCGATGAGAGCCATCAGGCTTCCACCAGCAAAGCCAGCTCCAATAAACATCTCTAAGACAAGAGCTAGGCTTAGTAGAGCTGCTCCTCCAAGCAAAAAGAGAAGCCCAATTCCGAGTCCAGCTGCACGGAACGCCATAGACCGCGGATATTTGCTCTCTATGACATAGCCTGTTGACGCAGCAACCGACGCCTTATACTTGCTGTTACCATATTTGTACTCAAGTTCCCAGACAGGGACATGGACAAGAAAAGTTTCGCCTACAGTATTGGTGTCATCGCGTTCCTCAATCTTGTCAACTTCCGACATGATTAGAGCCGTCTGTCTGTCATAAGCCATCTGCTTTGCGAGACGCTTGGCTTCATCTTCACCAATATTGCTATGGAGAACCTTGCCATCAAACTCCTCAGCGTGTGCATGGCTGAAGAACTCCTTCGCTCTCGTTGGAATTGGATGCCTCTTGACATCTTCATCCAAGTCCTTGACGCCCGGGATATTGATCTCATGCCTTCGAGTAAACTGGCCAGACTCCGGTTTCCAAAA
>JAHQWZ010000292.1 GCA_029856425.1 Candidatus Thorarchaeota archaeon | reverse complement strand
AGCTACCTGCATGTAGACTCCATCAATATCGGGACGTTCCTCTCTATCCACTTTTATACTGACAAATGTGTCATTCATTAGTTCTGCTACTTCCATATTCTCAAAGGATTCATGAGCCATAACATGGCACCAGTGGCAGGTGCTGTATCCTATTGAGAGGAAAATGGGTTTGTTCTCTTTCTTTGCGAGATTGAATGCCTCTTCTCCCCAAGGATGCCAGTCCACTGGATTGTATGCATGTTGCAGCAGATACGGGCTCTTCTCTGATATCAATCGATTAGGTTTGCCCTCTTGACCTTTCATCTAGAAGCCTCAGAACACTATATCTCAAATCTTTTAACAATAGTTAAATGCTTTATGGAGTGACTATTTCACGTCTGTTTTTCTACAACTTTTGAAACCAGTTCACGCATTCTGAGCACCTGTTCTCTTACCTTTTCAATACCCTCAGACGTAATTTCTATGAATCGCACAGGTTTTACTTCAATGAATCCCCGAGTGGTTTTGATTAGACCTAGGTCCTCTAGTTTCTTCAAATGGCTAGCCAAGTTACCTGAGGTCATTTCAAGCTTATCTTGCAGCTTTGAGAACTGTGTTGAACCAGTGAAATATAGATAGACCAAAATAGAGAGCCTGGCTGGCACTAGAGTTTCACGGTCTTCATTCATGAAACCTGTGAGTACTTCTAGTAGTTCTCTATCTGCTGACAAGACTATCCCCGACCAGTGCTTTCTAACAGAAGTCGTTCAGCAGTAATTAAGGCATAGACTCCTACAAGATAGATTCCGCCGATATCAACGATGATTAGAATCAGGTATGCCAGCAGAGGAAGCAGAAGCATGAATGGGATTGATAGAATAGCGGCAACACCTAGGGCAAGATTCTCTTTGGCATAGATATCCTCACGGTTTCCCATCCGCGCCATGTAATAGGATGCTGATTGGCCAAATCCGAGAAGGATTTGAACTAGGACAGGGAAGAGCCATTGATTCTCCTGGGTGAAAAGGATAACCGACGAAAGAGCCAGAACAATGGCTATGACACCCCACATCAGAAGGAAGATCCTTCCACCTTCCTCTTCAATAGCTTGGGGCGGAACTGACTTGGTGAGAGGACCAACGAGTCGAAAGGCGATGATCCATGTTATTAGCAGACTGACACCAACAAACAATAGATTCAATAATGGATTCCATGCTTGTGGCTCAAGCACCACAGTAAGCACGAACATGACCAGAGTAGCAAAAGATATGCCTCCACCAATCAGAATGTAGATGATTCCAGTGACTCTTCTCGTGACGACTTGAGGATACCTATCTACAATATCCGTCAGTGCCAATAACCTTCTGGCATCAGCTAATTCATCCTCTGAGTTAATATCATCATTCTCCGATTCAGGCACTACACATCATCTCCTAGGCTTGACTGAGAAACCAAAACATACTCTGTATTAAGTGTCTACTATGCCTCTTTGAAATGGCCGTCCTTCTCTTCAATAAGCCCAATGGCAATTAAGTTGCTGACATGATGCTCAACCATCCACTTCTCAAATTGTAGAAATACAGGATTCGTGAGGGATGGGTAGATGATTGGTGTCATAGTGATGTCATCTATTGTCCTTGCCCCCTCAATAATAGCCGAATGAACAAGATCTTCTCGAATATCAAACTGTCGCGCGTAGGCTTCCAACGCAGGTTTATAGTTAGTTACGACTGGTTCTGTGAGATGTCCACTGATGATGCCTTCATAATTCCGACCCTGCACTAGTTTGATTGACTTTTTGAATTCGTCAATGGATGATCTCGGATGTCCATAAAACGGACCGAACTCGGTGCAATCCAGATCAGCTGCAAATAGGAGATTGTAATTGAGTATCTCTAGACACATATGGTCAGGAAGATGTCCCGGTGTCATAATTACTTGTAGAGTTATGTCGTCGAGTTGGAACTTGTCACCATTCTTCAAGACTTCATCAATCTGACCTTCATCGAGAGCTCCATACATTCTCTCATTGACAAGATTCTCCCAGGGCTTTCGGACTGGATTGGCCTTGTGAAATCCTAGGAATTCCTTCATTCTCTCCTTCTCATTGAAGAGAGGCGCTGTGATTTCATTTGCCGCAATCCTGCAGCCCGATAATCGATTTAGTCTCACTGCATGAGTTATGTGATCAGGGTGAATATGAGAAAGTATGACCGTACCAACATCTCGGAGTTCCTTGTCGTGAGTTGCTAGGAAACGCCTAAGTGACTCAATCGAACACCCTGGATCCACTACAAGGAGATCTTCACCTAGAATGACTAGAGTGTTGCAGAAAGGAAATATGCCTCCAATGACTGCATGAATTTGGGGTGCTATTTCTTTCGAGTTCATATCAGCACCTCTTAGCCAAAGGAAAATTGAAAGCAGCCTTCGGTCAAGCTGCCGCCTAGGTTCTCCTTGAATCCTTGACTACTGAGTTGTACGTACTCGGACATCGGCAGCGCTTCGAACTGCCTGACGCCATCTTCTGAAGCTGCTCCACATGACGGGTATCATTGCTGAAAGAAGCAGAAAGATGACTAGCAGCGAGTTTACTACTGGGACAGTATTCTGAACCGGAGTACCAGCATTATATGCATCAAGCCAAAATCCAACCATCAACCCGACAACTCCAAGTACCATCAAAATTGTCAGGAAAAAGTACGTAATAAATGTCCTAAACTGCGATTTCTGAACAAACCTAGCGAAGACTCCCAAGTAAGGGTGTTTCTGCCAGCGAGTGCCTTGCTCTACAATCCAAAATATCACAAATAAGTAGAGGACAAGCAGGAATGGGATCATCATGAGACCACCAAGCACCTGATTATTCATGATGATCAGTCCCAACGAAACCAGAAGAATGGGGATGAACACGATTATCCAGACGACAAACTTAGGCAGGTTCAATTTCATTTCCTCGAATCGTTATCCGTGCCTCACCAGCATCATGAAAGCCTCATAATGCACCCAGAGGTGATGTCAGTCATCGCGTTAGGAACGCTATATATACTGTGTGGTCAAAGAATGAAAACTCACGCAAAAGATGAGTGTCCCTTAAACGCATCCAATGCA
>JAHQWZ010000291.1 GCA_029856425.1 Candidatus Thorarchaeota archaeon | reverse complement strand
CCACTTGCGACAGCGACGATCGATCTCGGCTTCAGCTTAATCGGCCTAATCTTTGTGATCATCGGCATCCTCTCCATGATGAAAGTGATGGGCGCACTCCAGTCGTAGCATCTAACTGATAGAACCATATCAGTCCTTAGGGGCCGTTTTGTAGGCCCCTCTCTTCATTATTAGCACATGACTGCGATATGCATTGACCCTACGCATACTTTCGGATACCAATCTAGATGGATCATATCAGTTTGAAATCATAATGGGTTGTGAGAGGGACTCCCCGCCTTCAGACTTTATAGAATCTTAGAATGAATTGATTAATAATCAACCTTTTCCAAGTGAGTTTTCAGTGTTTGGAAATCATGAGGATTGATTATGGAAGAAAGAGAGATAGACGAACTTATAGAGAGGCATATGAAGGCGGCTCATTCACTTGACCTGGATTCTTTTATGGAGACCTTTGCGGAAGATGCCGAGTTCATCTACATGCTGTCCAACAGAGTGGTCAAGGGAAAGGACAATCTTCGAACATTTTTCCACGAAACAATGTTTGCTCCAGTGACCAAACTCAAGACTGAGGTCACTCAACAAGTCCGGTACAACAAATATCGGACATATATTGAGCGGGTGGTGGAGTGTTCAAATCCCGATTTTGTGGGTCTTGAGTTTCATTGGACGCTTGAATTTGAGGATGGGAAGATTAAGCGACTCTGGGCCCTTCAATAGATACAAAATTCAAGTGTATGGACCTTCATTTAAAAGGCCAAGCTTTCACCAGATGACGCAGGGAGATTGAAGGAAACGCGTTCAATAAGAACTCCATTATCCCCTATTAGTAGGATTTGAAGGTGACATGAAGGAGAAAAACGGAGCCAGCAAGAGGATAGCTCCAGAAAGTGTAGATGATTACCTCGCAGCAATTCCTGAAGTTGCACGGAATGCTCTGGAGAAACTCCGGAAGGAAATCAAGAGTGCGGCGCCAAAAGCAGTTGAGGTCATCAGCTATCAGATTCCAACCTTCAAATACCAGGGACGAGGGCTTGTAGCCTATTCTGCGCACAAGAACCACTGTAGTCTCCATGTCATGAGCATATCTGTCATGAATGCACACAAGGACGAACTCAAACTATACACAACAACTAAGGCATCCATCCATTTTACAGCTGCCAGGCCACTCCCACAAGCACTCGTGAAGAAGCTCGTTAAGGCGCGGATAGATGAGAATGAGAAGAGAAGTAGAAAAAGTGTACATTGATAAATTGGCCAATTGCTGCCTTTCTAAATGCCAGAAATAACTCATAGTACTTGATACTAGGGACTCCAAAAATACTCAAAAGGAAGTGTGATGGAGCGATTGTACGTCACTCCATCCGGATGACAGTTATACCTTCTCAGCTTCAGAGAGGCGGGAGATCTTCTCCACGAAGTCATCCACCAGTTTCTTGGCCTCTGTCACCAGTGCATCAGAATAGTCATCCCTGAGTTTCCTGCGAAGTGCACGGCCAGCTCGTCTCATGTTATGCCAGCTCTCGACTAACTCACGAGCCTCTTCTGGCATTGCTCCTTCCCAGTCGTCGAACTGCGATCCAAAGAATCGAGCGCTCCTGTCTTGCGACTTTCGTTGCTCATGCTCTTCGAAGAACTTCCTGCCTTCTTCCGTTAACTCGTAACGCCGAACACCAGCCTCAGAGTCAGACAATTCCCTTGTATAGCTGGAGTCCAAGAGCCAAGAGAGCAGAGGATAGACAGAGCCTGGACTTGGTTTCCATCTCCTGCTGGTCTTGTCTTCAATCTCTCTCATTATCTCAGCGCCGGACATAGGCTGCTCATTGAGCATCTCAAGAACCCAAGATCTGAGGTAGCCCTTTGGTACAGATGAGGTTCTCCTACTCCAGTGACGGTTTTGTCTTGATTTACGCATTTCTTGTTATTCACCTCCCTCTTGTCAACATGCCCGTTTATATCAGTATTGATATCACTTGCGATATCACTAGTGATTTTTCTCTATATAAAGCTTCTGAAAGCATGGGAGACGCTTAGAATTAATATCTGGCCGTTCTTTGGTTTAACATTGGTAGGCTCCGAAATACAGAGAGAGTTGGGAGATACCGCTCAAAAAGACTAGACTCAGCTTTCTGATCATTACCACTCATTCATATTCATTATCTCAACGAACTCAATTCCAACCCGACGTTCACCATCAGGAAAATCAAAGGTATTGATCTCCACCAGTATCTTCCTTCCACATACCCCAATCATGTACATCGTCAGATGTACAGGATCAAATTCATACAGGACTTCTCGAAGCTTGTAGACTCTCTTATTTCCGACACTCTTGAGTGCGAATTTCTCCAGTTTGCCGAAACCGCCCCTTCCTTTCGTCTTTACCAAGTCTTTCTCTTTGTATCCTGTTGGCTCTACCATTATCTCAATCCTCAAGATTGACTTCGATGTTTCACTCAGTTATGTCTACCTGAGGAGTCAGACTGGAGTCAGGTCGTTTACATAGATATGTCAGATTCTTGCTGCTATCGCTCACATCACGCTCGATCACCTGGTCATTTATGTCCCTGATCTTACGCGTGATATCAAGAACCTCTTGAATTGTCAGACCTAGTCGTTCAGCCACAAGCGTCAGGTTGGTCTGATGTCGCTTCCTTACAATATCTCGTACCAGCTGCTCCCAATGGTTCTTGAAAGACAGACGCAGACTAGAGAGAGCGACGAAATCAAGCAGCCATCTGTTTGATGGATTGCCCGGAGGGGTTGGAGGCCCTTTTGGTTCGCCATCAACAGTAGGTGCCAAGAGACTTCGATGGACCATCATGTCTTTTACGAAGATCGCGGTTCCTGTTCTCTTTGAGTACCAGTCGGGATGACTCGCTTGAAGTGTGGAGAGATCAATACTGGGATATCCCTCGTCCTTCCAGAATGACCCTGCGAATTCAAATCTCTTGTCCCATCTATTCCATTTTACGTAACGAAACTCGTCTAGTCTCTGCATCTGTTCTCGTGCTTTTTCAGCCTCAGAAGAAAAGGTTCCTGTTGCTAGTCTTACTAGGAGTGCTTCAGCGATTCCTTCATCTCCAGCCAGGAAC
>JAHQWZ010000011.1 GCA_029856425.1 Candidatus Thorarchaeota archaeon | reverse complement strand
CATCCATTATCAGCGAGTTCTTGACCTCGCATCCGTTTCCCACCTTGACCCCTTTACTGAGGCAAGTGTGAGGTCTAATGTAGCAGTTGGGGCCAACCACTGAACCCTCCCCTATGAACACAGGCCCCTCAATATACGCTCCGCTTCTGACAGTAGCTCCTCTCTCTACTATTACCTCTCCTTTCAGAGTCGCCCCCTTCTCGACATCTCCTGAAACTCGCCCCTTTGCGGTGCTCAATATCTTCTCATTAGCTTCTAGAAGGTCCCAAGGTTTTCCTAGATCTAACCACCAACTAGGTATCGAGAAAGCACCGACATTGCCTCTCTTGATCAACATCGTAATCGAATCTGTAATCTCGTATTCAGTCCTGGGTGACAGTCCAGTATTCTCTATAGCTTCCCATAGTGAAGGCCCTGCAGCATATATTCCCACGTTCGCAAGATTACTTACCATCTGTTCCTTGGAAGGTTTCTCAATGAGTTCAGTTGCCTTTCCATCCTTGACGGCAACAACACCATATGGTGACGGGTCATCCATAGGGAGCACTGTCAATGTCAGCTCATAACTCCCCTTTTTGTGATGTTCAATGAGTCCTGGAAATGTACCGGGTCCGGCTATTACATCCCCATTCATTATAATCAGTTGGTCGTCACCAGCGAAATTCTTCGCATGACCTGCGGCATGAGCCGTTCCCCGTCTTTCCTTCTGTTCAACATAGGAAACGCTCATAGGACTCCAGTCTATAGAGTCTATTTTTTCCTTCAATTGTTCCCCACGATACCCAACGATCATCAAGGTTTCCTTAATTCCTGCATCCCTGAGTGCCTCAAGGGTATGGAAGACCAGAGGTTTCCCTGCGATTGTGAGAAGATGTTTTGGCACGTTTGCCGAAAGCGGCATCATTCGAGTGGAATCGCCAGCGGCGAGTAGGGCTGCCTTCTTCATGGAGGTTCGAGGATTAAGTTGTTACACCTCGTTATAGAGTTTGCCGGATGTTCTAGTAATGTGCCGCGAAGAATCCATAGTCGCAGTAACAGACCGCGATATGCAACTCGGGGCTGCGATACATTAATATAGCTTATTGTACAAATAATTGGTGTTGTTTGAAGCAAGATTGAGAACTCTGCGAGCTTCAAACCATACGAACGGAAGTAGGTGATATCGAAATTGATGTCAGATGAACAATTAAGGGAGGAGCTTAAAGAACTAAAGCTCACCAAGAGCCAGATGATCGTATTAGACATTCTTCGGAGCAGCGGGAAGAACGGTGTTACTCCAAAGCAGCTGCTTGACAAGGTGTCTTTTGCACCAAGGACTGTTAGATACGCACTAAGAAAGCTCCTCAAAAAGAGACTAATCAAGAGAGTACCATGTCTGCAGGACATGCGTCAGTGGATTTACGTCCCCGCATAGGATATGTCTTCTCAATCGAGAAGATGTATCTCGACGGGTGACCTTAAACTACGATATCTGCAAGTCGCCCCTAAGCGGGGTCTTGTGGACCGATCAACAAATCGATAGGTGTCATATCCTATCATTGAGCCGTTGGAACATGAACTAACCATTGATGGAGTCTAGAGAGATGGAAACGCTTAGGATTGTAGCTGGTGAAGAAGAAACTGCAGCGGTAGTCCGCGCCCTAAACGACGAAAACCGTCGGCGAATCCTCCATGCTCTAAGATCCAGGCGGATGTCAACATCCGAAATCTGCGAATTCTTAGACGTCGCTGATCCAAGCAAAGAATTGAAACCCCAGACCGTCCGCTACCACCTGAAGGAGCTGGAAAAGGCTGGTCTTATCACACAGGATGGCTTTGAGCCCGCAGGCAATGGCGACTCTCACATCATGACAAAGCTTTGGGTCGCTACAGCTGAGAACGTCTTTATTGCAACGAGTGACATGGATGATCTCCCTGAGAGAACCGTTAATGACATTGACATGACGCTTGACCTCGTTGGTACCATGCGTGATCTAGGTTTCATCTTCAAGGATGAAAATGATATTCAAGAGATTGCCAATGACTTCGTTGAACGAGACCGTCTATGGAAGAAGGCAAAGCAAGAAGTCAAAGAGATTCTAGATACTGTTTCTGCTCTGGACCCGGGAGTCTATCTCGCTCTGAGGAGAATCCTTTGTCTTGCCCGACTAAGTGACTCAGAGTTCGAACGATATCAGAAGCTGAGCAAAGAACTTACGGATAGGTTTCGAAAGGCATACAAGGAAGGACTCAGCAAGAACCCCGATGTCTACTGACTCTCCTACTCTTTGTAGGATGGATACTTGGTCGTTAGAAGACGTCTGATTCTGCCTGCAATTTTCTTTCCAACTCCTTTCACACTTTGCAGCTCCTTTTCGCTGGCAGAGAAGACACCTTCCAGCGTCCCGAACTCTGACAAGATTGCTCTTGATATCACTGTGTCTACGCCAGGAAATCCAGACAGGATATATTCCAGTGCCTCTGCATCAGTCCCTCTAGCATCACCGGATCTCGTTCGCAGCGTCTTCTTTGCCGCCACCTGCTCGAGGTGAGCCAATCGATATAGGACATTTGCTGTTTCCTCCGCGTTCCGGGTCCACAAAATGGGAATCTGGATTCGAATCGCAATCGATGCCAAAGCACCGTATATTGATGCAGGGTTCACTGCGCGAAGGCCAATCAGCTGTTCCCCTTCAATTATGAGTACCGGTCTGCGATATGAAGAGCGTAATGCTGTGAGCTGAACGAAGAGCCGCCCGTCAATCAGTGACTGAATGAAATCCCCTGACTCCTTTCTCTCTATTGCTACATCCTCTGAAACAATGTAGTCTCCAATCTGCAGACTTTCTCCTGAAATCTCAACATCTAGCCGAGTAAGTTCCCTTGCCACAGCAGTTGGCAGCTCCCTCGAGTCAACAATCATCTTGATTGTATCATCGGATGGACTTGGAGTTATTGTCGGTTTAGGTTTCTCTTCATAAGAGTCTCCAGCCATATCATCACTCACAAAATCCTCTAGGCTAGTTTGCTCCTCCTCAGAGTCCTTCTCAGCCTCCTTTAGAGCATCTGGCATCTTCTTCAATTTGCTAATCACACTCCAGTGATAGAACTCGTCGTGTGTTCCTCTGGCTACAAAGATTACCACACGACCGGGCGTCTTTCTCCCTGTTCTTCCTCTACGTTGGATATACGGAACCACCGAAGGCACGCAGTCATAGAACACAACCAAGTTGCATTCCGGGATATCAAGGCCCTCCTCACCAACCTGAGTCGCTACTAGTACATTGAACTCGTTGTTGCGGAATCCCTCAAGAACCTCCACCTGTTTCTTCTGGCTGAATCCCTTGTCCGCTCGCCGCGAGCTCTGTCCTACAAATCGACTCACTCTTGCATCGCTCAGCTGTTCGAGAGTTTCCACAACCTCGATTGCAGTGTCTCGAAACCTTGTGAACACAAGTATACGCGAGTCTAGGTCAACTGAAAGCTGCTCACTGACAAGCTCAAGAATGGCATCAGCCTTGGGATGTCGATGCCCTTTGTCTATGAGGGCTTTCAATAGATTCTCAAACTGCCGAAACTCACCCTTTGATATCAGGTCCTTGACACCTTTGGAGCTCTCTTTGTGACGGACCTCCTCGTAGATGCCTTGGATGTATCGGTAGGTTGGCGTCAGACCTTGAGTGCCTATGAACTCAATTAGGTGAACGAGTCTGAGGGCTGCTGTCAGGTTCCTGATGACCAAGAACAGGCCACGTGGCGGCTTAGTATATGATCCAATCTCTTTTCTAACCTCTTTCTGAACTCTAAGAATCTCTCTTCGACTCAACCGACGGCTATTAGGTAATGAGAAACCATGCTCCAATATCGGTTTCTTGTATTCATCGAGAAGGCCATAGAGGATATCCTTTAGGACCTCGACTTCCGAAGGCAACCTGACATATCTCACATCGGTGTCTATCGAAACAACATAGTCGCGAACATCTGGACTCCTTTCGTTGCGGACCTCTACACGAGTAAGACCAAGGTTTTTGCAGACTGTCTTGATGTGGTCTGCCTCATGGCCCGGGGATGCAGTGAGACCGAGGGACAGAGGATTTGCTCCTTGCTTCCCGTACAGCTCAGCAACGAACGTGTATGCATAGTTTCCTACGCCTCTATGGGCCTCATCGTATACGATCAGAGAGACCTTCTGAAGTCCATAGCTCCTCTGCACCAAATCATTCTGCAGAGCCTGCGGAGTCATAACAAATACTCTGGCTTCATCCCACATTGTGCGTCTGTCTTCAGGAGTGTCATGCCCAGTCATGCACACAACATGTTCCGGATTGACATCAAGAACTCGCCTTAGATACCGAGCCTGCTGATCCACAAGAGGCCGTGAAGGTGCCAAAAATAGGACTTTTGAGTCCGGATGTTGAATCAGACGCGCTGCAGCCACCAAAGCTGCAATCACAGTCTTCCCCAAGCCTGTGCTTAGAACAATCATTGTGTTCTCTTTTGAACCAATCTCAGCGAGATCGACCTGATATTTCCTATATTCGATGCTCTCTTTGAGAATGCCCTTTGCATCGACATAGGAGGGTTCCACTTAGCTTCACACTCATAATTGTGCTGTTACACTCTTGATAATACTCGGTCTAAAAAGACTCCTACATCTGATGAAGAATAGGAGCCAGACGTGATGACAAGTAGTGATTCAATGCCAAGTATCGAAGCCGAGCTTTATGAACTGAGTATGCCCGGCAGGCTGTTAGGCAAGGAGGTTCTAGACAGTAGAGCTCGCAGGATTGGGATTGTTCGTAGCATTAGAATCGCATTGAACCCAACTCGCTCAGAACTGATTGTAAAGGGCGCCGAAGTGGAGTTTCCAGTTGATTTTGCCAAGGTTGAAACTGTTGGAACTGTAGTACAATTGAACTCAGTTGTGAAAGAAGCTGAAGAGATTGAGGTCCACGACGTTATTCGTTTGCAGAAAGAAGTTCTTGATGACATCAAATCATATCTCGGCGCACGCTAACTTTCTAGCCTATGGAAGGGTTAATAGCCCCTAGCATCGCATTTCGCGTCTGGTGGCACTATTATGGACCTTACTGTCGAAGCGCTAGCAAAAACTATTGACCATACTGTCCTAAAAGCCGATACAAAACAGAGTAAGATTCTGCAGATCTGTGAGGAGGCGCTCACCTACAATTTTGCAGCTGTTTGTATCAATCCAGTTCATGTTGCCTATGCTGCAGAGCTCCTGAAGGACTCTGACGTGAAGGTGTGTTGCGTGATTGGATTTCCTCTCGGAGCCAACACATCTGAGGTGAAGGCTTTCGAAACCAAGGACGCAGTACGTGCAGGTGCCCATGAGGTAGACATGGTAGTGAATATCGGCGCTCTGAGAGACGAGAACTATGAGCTTGTTCGAAGCGATATTGAGGCGGTGGTGTCTGCATCTGGCGATGCACATACCAAAGTGATTCTCGAAACAGGCCTCTTGATTGATGACCAGAAACGTAAAGGTTGCCTGCTATCAAAGGAGGCTGGGGCTGACTTTGTGAAGACTTCGACAGGCTTTGGTCCAATGGGTGCAACTCCGTATGATGTGCGATTGATGAGAGAAACTGTTGGCAAAGACATGGGAGTCAAGGCTGCAGGTGGAATTCGGAGCTTCAAAGATGCGATTAAGATGCTCGATGCAGGCGCTGACAGACTGGGAACTAGTGCAGGTGTTGCTATCGTAGAAGACTTCCGATGGGCTAAGTATAGCGATAGCTGGATGCAGGAAGACAGACCATGCTGGGACTGTCCCAGTCGCCAGGCCAACCTTGCAAAGCAGCCCAAGGAGGTCTACGTGTGGTACAAGGAACGATGTACTATATGTCCTGACAGATCGGGGAACGTTTTCAATGACTAGGAGGAATTAATGATGTCAGACACTCCATTGCCATATATCGAATCTAAAATCCTTCGAGTATCACTGACGGAGAATAAGACCACTACTGAGCCTATTCCTGATGATCTGTATAGGAACTACCTTGGAGGTAGGGGTCTGGGTGTAAAGATTCTCTATGATACTCTTTCCCCTAAAGTTGATGCGCTATCTCCTGAGAACCTTCTGATATTTGCCATTGGACCCCTCACAGCAATGCCTGTTCCCACTGCAGGCAGACTGGAGGTCATCACCAAATCTCCACTCACGGGCACAATATTTGATTCCAATGTTGGAGGCTATATCGGTGCACAGCTGCGACGTGCAGGCTATGCTGCAATAATATTCGAAGGGAGTTCGCCCACTCCAGTCTATCTCTGGATTAACGATGAGCAGGTCGAAATCCGTGACGCCTCCAAGGTTTGGGGCAAGGATGTATACGAGACCACTGACATGCTTCTAGGAGAAACCGATCCCAAGGCACAGGTCGCATGCATTGGCCCTGGGGGGGAGAATAAGGTCAAGCTTGCAGCGATTATGACAGACAAGCATAGAGCCGCTGGTCGAGGTGGTGTGGGTGCAGTCATGGGTTCAAAGAACCTCAAGGCTGTTGTTGTGAAGGGTACTGGCAGTGTTGGAGTAGATGATAAGGATCGACTGACCGAGGCAGTCAAGCGGGCAAGACACCTCATCAAGAAGAACGCAGTGACAGACAAGTCACTTCCTATCTATGGTACATCCGTGCTAGTCAATGTGACCAACGAATTCGGTATGTTGCCCACCCACAATTTTCAGGAGGGGACCTTCAATGATGCAGTGGGCGTTTCCGGAGAGAAGCTGCTTGAGCGGCTACTAGTTGGGAGGTACAACTGTTTTGGTTGCCCCATTGGGTGCGGCCGCATAAGTCGTGTGGGTGACCAAGAGGTGGGTGGTCCAGAGTATGAGACTATTTGGGCATTTGGACCACAATGTGGTATAAATGACCTAGAATGGATCACTCTAGCAAATCATGAGTGTAACCTGCTTGGACTTGATACCATTTCTGTGGGCAGCACCATAGGGTGCGTCATGGAGCTCTACCAGAGAGGCAAGATTGATGCACCAATGAAGTTTGGCAGCACAGAAGGCCTAATTGACCTAATCCGGGATATTGGCCATGCTCGCGGTCTTGGTGCGGAACTGGGAGAAGGAAGTCGAGCCTTCGCAGAAAAGAATGGCGCTCCAGAATTAGCAATGCATGCGAAGGGTCTAGAAATTCCCGCCTATGATCCCCGTGGAGCTCAGGGTCATGCGCTCGGATATGCCACATCCAATAGAGGCGGTTGTCACCTAAGATCCTACCTCATCGGTCCCGAGATTCTTGGAAGTCCAGTCAGAGTGGACCGAGATAATCCGAGAGGGAAAGCTGACCTGGTAATTCTCTATCAAAACCTATCCGCTGCGATGGACTCGATGATTCTCTGTCGGTTCACGAACTTCGCATGGACAGTCGATGACTATGCAGAATTCCTTGCCGCGGGAACTGGCCTCCCTGTGAATGGTCGAGATATACTAGAAATTGGTGAGCGTATCTATAATCTAGAGCGTATGTTCAACAACCGCGAGGGCTTATCCGCCAAGGATGACCAATTACCCCCTCGATTCTTCAGTCCCCTTCCAGAAGGCAACTCCAGGGGCCGTGTGGTTCATCTTAATGAAATGCTTGCCGAATACTATTCCCTCAGGGGCTGGGACAAAGAAGGCCAACCGTCCAAGGACCGTATCAAAAGGCTGAAAATAGATGCCTAGCCGCAACACCTGCAAATGGAGTTGACCGCAACTGGCTCGAATGAAACAAAGCCGTCGAAAGTTCAGAAGGTCTCATGCCCCTTTCCTCACCAAGATCAGGCTATTCTGGTGCGATGAGTGTAACGTCCCGAGGCCAGCTGAAACCAGATGTGGAGTCTGTGGTCATGAGCCCAGAAAAGTGCATATATCACCACCGGGCGATCCCTATCCTGCAATGGAAGGCCACCTCCGCTGCGCAATAGCCACAATAGACAGGCAATTTGGTCCTGCGGTAGGTCAGAAGGTCTTACCTGCCGATAAGACCATAATAATCAACAAGGTTTCTTCGCTGGACGCGATGTTTGAGTTCGTTGTCGATGGCTATATCATTGGTCGTCTTCGTTACGACATCCCTCAGCGAGGCTATACTTTCCTCCTCTCTTTGGAGGGAGGGCGCCGAATCGGAGAGCATAGCAGGCAGAAGTGGGTTTCATGTTATGATGGTGTACTGGAATACCTGAAGAAAGGCGCAAATCTGATGCTCCCCGGCATTGCTGGCTGCGATTCAGGCATTGAGGCTGGTGAAGAAGTCTGGATTGCTGATTCAAATGGAGCAGTAATAGGTGTTGGAATCGCCAGAATGAGTGGTGAAGAAATGGCCCGTGAGTCGAAGGGGTTTGCCGTCAAGATTCGCGAGGTGGACGACCCAAGGCCGCCAACCATCAATCCAACAACAGCCACTTGGGATGACGCAGTGAAAGCTAACAGCAACGACATCGATGTGATTGAAAACGAGGCAATCTCGTTCATAAAACGGACTATCGAAAAGCATCAATTGCCTGTAGTTGTTGGTTTCAGCGGGGGCAAGGACTCCCTAGTCACATATCTGCTTGTGGAAAAGGCACTGAATGAAAGCCCCCCACTCTTCTTTATGGACACTGGTCTTGAGCTTCCCGAAACCGTAGAATACCTGAATGAATTTGCTGTTCGCCATCAGGCATCAATTGTTACACAGGAGGCTGGCGAGCAGTTCTGGGAGTCAATTGAAACCTTTGGACCGCCTGCAAGGGATTTCCGATGGTGCTGCAAGGTTCTAAAGCTTGGTCCTGCAGCGATTGCAATCAGTGAGGAGATTGGCAGCGACACGCTAAGCTTCATGGGTCAGAGGAAGCTCGAGTCATTTCAGCGGTCTGTGGAGTCAAGGGTATCTTCTAATCCATGGGTTCCCGGACAAACATCTGCAAATCCAATTCAGAAATGGAATGCACTAGAAGTGTGGCTCTACATATTCAAAGAGAAAGAACCATTCAACCCACTGTATAATGAGGGCTATCATAGAATGGGCTGCTACTTGTGTCCTGCATCACCCCTTGCAGAGATTGAGAGCCTTCGCGAAACCCATCCGAAACTCTACACAAGATGGAAGCAGAAGATTAGTGATTGGGCTGAAAAGCTCGGCTATTCAAAAGAGTGGGCCGAGCTTGGATTCTGGAGATGGAAGCGCCTTCCGCCTGGCCAGTTGAAGTTGATAGAGGAACTCGGATTGGACATAGAAGGTGTGCGACCTGGCCCTTCTGAACGCTTGGAGCTAGAATTGGTAAAGGGAGTCTCTCCATGCACAGATTCAGGTTTTAGTCTGGAGGGACAATTCTCAGAAGGTATAGATCTGATTCGAGCGTCAAAACTGATGCCTATTTTCGGAAGGACGAAAGTATCTGAAGAGCTTGGAGCCCTCAGAACAACCTCTGGTAACAGCACTATCGCACTATTCAGCTCGGGCTCAATGACTATTCGGGGGAAAGAAGGATCCGAGATTGAGGTTCTAGCAGAGCAAGTAGAACGCACAATGAAACGGGCGCTCTTCTGTCAAGCATGTGGATCTTGCGTTCCTCAATGCGACCAAGAGGCATTGAACTTAGACGAAGCGAGGATTGCAGTTGATGCTGAAAGATGCACAAATTGCCTCAAATGCGATGCTTGGCCTTGCCCAACATATCTGAGCTGACTTATGTATTGCTAGTGATTATATAATACGTGCGTGTGCTCTGCTCACGAAACCTTAATTATTGCTCTCGAGAAGCGGGCCACCGTCTCCCGCGAAAGATGATTCAGGTGGTAAGAATATGCTCCGTGCAATCTCAATCACAATTTGGAGATTCCGACGAGAGCTAGTACTGAGCTTGATAATCTCAATGATTGCTATCCCCTTCGCCAATTATCTTGTCATTGAACGAGACCGCAATCGAAACGAGATGTACGGTGAGGCTTTCTGGATATACGGTTTCGAAGTCTACGAAATGAATGACCATGAGCTGGCCGCAGCTCTTCCACCAGAATGGGGATACAATGATGACTTGCACGTGCTTCCTGATTACTTGGGCAACATCACCTATGAGTATCCAGTCTTTGGACTAATCTTCTTTGCAATAGCCACGTGGTTATTCCCTGGACAAGGTGGTTTGCAACCGCTATGGTTGAATTTCATATTGACACTCGTGTTCAATCTGAATCTTGTTCTGATTGCGATTCTCTTGGGTGATCGCATCTTCAAGAGCCAGTGGGCTCGCTTCTTCTTCACCGGATACTATGTCTACGGTTTGATTATGTCGGCTGGAGGAGGGAAGCTCGAGCCAATTGTAGACTGCCTCTTTCTTATGTCATTGGTTCTTCTCCAGGACAAGCAATATGGCAAGGCCATGTTTGCACTTGGTCTTTCAGTCCAGACCAAGATTTACTCAGTTGTCGCTCTACCAATAATATTCTTAGCTGCGCCTGTATCCATAATATGGTTCCTGGGGTCCACTCTACTGACAATTGTCCCCTTTCTGTTTCTGGGTGCTGACTTCAGCTCCTTGCTGAACCATTTCCTGAATACATCTGCCTACAGCTCATTCATAGTGAATCCCATGTACCC
Organism: Candidatus Thorarchaeota archaeon; assembly: GCA_029856425.1. Taxonomy (GTDB): domain Archaea; phylum Asgardarchaeota; class Thorarchaeia; order Thorarchaeales; family Thorarchaeaceae; genus SMTZ1-83. The sequence goes on along the minus strand of JAHQWZ010000011.1, from coordinate 6,442 downwards.
CGGCCTATTCACTAGTACTCCAATTGTCGAGAACGGCACGATCATTGGCAGCTATTTTTGGCCGCCCGCACTCATACCCCTTCTGATATATGTGGGTTTCATGCTGTTCACCATTCGGCTTTATCTCCCCAACAGGGAAGCCTTCCGGAATGCATCCTTATTCGGAAAGATTCGGCTGCTTCAGCCATTCTACATCTACATGCTTCCAGCAGTCCTCTTTGTATTCAGGTGGGAAATGCCTTGGTACCTCTTTTGGCTAGGCCCTGCCATATTCCTCTTTGAGAAAGATGAGCATAGAGTTGGCTATCTAAAGGAACTGACAATTGTGGGTTTCCTCTATGCGTTTGGAGTAGTTGTCAACTGGCCATATTTCATAGCCGGACCACTTCCTGATTTCTTTATCCATTTTCCATTTGGTTGGTATACACTTCTGGGAATCATTGGGTTGATATTCTCAGTTGGAGCCGCCTTTGGAATATGGAAATGGACTTTTAATAGACGGGAGAGAAAAGCATTCATAGTCCGTGAGGCGAGGGCACGTGGCGAGCTGGTGATGTAGGCTATATTCTGGCTCTGCCATTCTCTCGGTAGAATTCAATTATTCGTTCTCGTATCAGAGTTGATGAGTATAGTCCATCGGCCTTTCGCTGTTCAAGTCGCACGATCTCCGTGGTCATGTTCTTCTCTTGGAAGTGTTTCTCCAATGAATGAATGTCGGTCTTCTGGTCATAGCCAAGGGCAACAATATCCGGTTTGATATCTGTGACAATGATAGTGTGGTCAGATGTGTCATCCCCAAGAACTGCCTTGTCGACGACCGCGAGTGATTCCACAAGTCTTCTTCGCTGTTCTTGAGGAAAGACAGGTGGAGCACCCCTCTCCCTCTGAACAGTCTTGTCCAAGGCGATTACCACAATGAGTTCGCCATCTTCACCAGCAATCTCTTTTGCCTGCTCCAGATATGCCAGATGTCCGAGGTGGAGAATATCGAACTTACCAGCAGCCAGCACCCGTTTGCCTGACATCTTCGAAGCCTCTGCTAGTCTTCATCCACAGCTAGGAACTCGTGCCCCTCTGTAATTATCTCGATTCGTCTCTTCGTCTTCGTGATTTGACTAACATGCACAAGACCATTGATTTCCAACTCCATTAGGGCTGCATTGAGCTCGGCATCACTAGGTTCCTGTCCAAGCGCTTTCTTCAACGATCTCTCCAATTCGTCATCTAGAATTACCCCTCTTCGTTTCTGAAGTATCTCCATCACTATGTTTCTGAGAGGCATGACGCTCCAAGATGTCATTATTTTCACCTGTTTAGATATAGCCTGGCGGGGCAGTTGATGGCTTTGCCGCCGTTCTTTGGAACTCCTCGTTCATCCTCTCGTAGTCTGCGATGTCCTTTGGTGTGATTGAGGCTTGAACCGCCTTTAATGCCTCCTCAAAGTGCCTCCATGAAACAAGTTCGATATCGAGGTCCTCCTTGAGTGCATGCATTCCAGCTTCCTTACACAGATTTTCGATGTCGCCACCGACGAAATTCTCTGTCATCTCGACCAATTTCTTGACCTTCACATCCTTGTCAAGAGGCATTCTGTCCAAGTATATCTCGAAAATCGCCTCTCGCCCTTTGGCAGTGGGCGGTGGAATATAGACCCACCTGTCAAATCTTCCCTTTCTAAGAAGTGCTCTGTCTATAAGGTCTGGTCGGTTGGTTGCAGCAATCACCACAAGGTCTTTCATTGACTCCAAACCGTCCATCTCAGTGAGTAGCTGACTCACCATTCTCTCAGTGACATTGCTGTCTCCTGAAATCCTGCCTCGTGAAGGAGCAATTGAGTCAAGTTCATCAAAGAATATTATCGCAGGTGCTGCGGTTCTAGCTTTTCGAAACACCTCTCTTACAGCCTTCTCGCTCTCTCCGACCCATTTTGAAAGCAATTCAGGTCCCTTGACGCTTATGAAGTTCGCCTCACTTTCAGTAGCGACAGCCTTAGCCAAGAGCGTCTTTCCGCATCCAGGTGGTCCAAATATCAATACACCCTTCGGTGGCTCGATTCCAATCCTTCGGAATGACTCAGGCCTCTTTAATGGCCATTCAACGACCTCTATGAGCTTCTCCTTGACCTCTTCAAGGCCGCCGACATCAGACCATCTTACATTTGGAATTTCGATGAAGACCTCTCTCACTGCAGATGGCTGTATTTCTCTGAGTGCTCCTAGAAAGTCCTCATTATTCACTTCAAGCTCATCAAGGACCTCTTGAGGTATTTCCTCGTCCTCTAGATTGAACTGCGGAAGATATCTCCTAAGCGCCTTCATGGCTGCTTCTCTGCAGAGTGCGTTCAGGTCTGCCCCTACAAAACCATGGGTAATGTGCGCGAGGTTCTGAAGGTCGACCCGATTGTCACCTTCGGCAGTGAGAGGCATCCCTCGCGAATGAATGTGAAGTACTTCTAATCGGCCAGTCTCATCTGGCACTCCAATCTCGATTTCCCTATCAAATCGTCCTGGTCGTCGTAATGCAGGATCAAGTGCATTCACTCTGTTTGTGGCACCAATCACAATCACTTGTCCTCGTGCCTTGAGTCCATCCATGGTCGCCAAGAGTTGTGCAACAACTCTTCTCTCAACTTCGCCTTGTACATCCTCTCGTTTTGGCGCAATAGCATCTAATTCATCAATGAAAATAATACTTGGAGCATTTTCTTCTGCTTCCTCAAAGATTTTCCTGAGTTTCTGTTCTGATTCGCCATAAAACTTAGACATAATTTCTGGACCATTTATGTGCACGAAATTGGCTTCAGACTCACCCGCTACTGCCTTGGCGAGCAAGGTCTTCCCAGTGCCGGGCGGACCATGCAGAATCAGTCCACGTGGCGGGTCAATCCCAAGTCGTTTGAAGATTTCCGGATGACGCATTGGTAGCTCGACCATCTCACGGATTCGCTGAATTGCATCCGCAAGACCTCCAATTTCCTCATAGGTGACCTGTGCAGCACCAACAACATCTCCTGTTGGTTTCTCTGCAATTGAGAGCATTGTAGAGTGCTGAACCACAACAGTACCTGCAGGTTTTACAGAGGTGACCTTGAAGGGGATGGCTCGTCCTAGAATCGGAATGAAAACGGTGTCATTTGCAGTCACAGGACAGTTGAGAAGCTTTCGTTTAACGAACTCTTCAAATCGAGGCTCCGGTCGAATCGGTACTGATGTTGGCGCAAGAGTGACATTACGTGCAGGTTCCTCATTGGCACGCGATACAGTGACTTTCTCGCTTAAGCTGACTCCTGCATTTCGTCTTATTCTACCATCCATTCTGATGATTTCCCGGCCCTTATCCCCCTGATAGGCTGGCCAAGCAATTGCAGCAGTCACTCGTTTCCCCTTGATTTGGATTATGTCTCCAGTCCTGACGCCTAGCTTTTCCATGGACATGGCATCAATTCTAACAATGAATCTACCAATATCTCGATGTTCGGCTTCTGTTACCTTCAGTATTATTTCGACCAATGATTCACAACATCCTTTTTGTTGTAGATTCTGATATCTCAGAAACAGGACGGCTTACCGGCGACCCATCAATTTCGTCTTGTTTCCCTCTCTCAGGTTCCCGTTAAAGGGTTTTTTAACACCAATAGAATCTGGCCCCAAGCGAAGTTGACTTACGGAAACTTCCGATGAAAAACTGGTTATAAACCCTGAGTTCTATTCGTCAACTAAGATGAAGATAGATAGATGGCGCGGTTCTCTTTACATGCGAGAAACCATCTCAACCTCTACCTGTGCAACACCCTCAAGAGAGCCAATAGCTGCTTCAATATCATCAGTGCCGCCCATCGACTCCTCTCTAGCAACATTCATTCTGAGTGCTTTGAGTCCAAATGCTACTGGCACAACTTCAGTTGCTCGGACATCTGTTCCATCAGGAATAGTTGTCTTTATGCGCTCCAACAGATTCTCAAGATCAACATCCACGTCTTCTGGCATTATTTTTAGTGTGACAACTACTCTTGCCATAACGTATCAACTCCATTCCAAATTATGGCCCTTCAAATGCACAGTTGGGGCAGCTATACCTGACAGAGAACCGTCTGCAAACCTCACATCGCCAGATTTTGAATTCGCCGCATGATGGACACTGGAACTTCACGCTGTTCTCTTGGGGGGAGATTGAACGGTGACACGAAGTGCATCGGATAGCTCTCATATTGGACAAATTATCACCAGAGGGTAATTATCGCTGGTTGCGTTTCATGGCTCGAGCTGTGCGGTTTTTATAAACCTGTCGAAGCGTATACATGCTCAATTGGTCAGGATTGAGCTCAATCCATATATGGCAGAAGGAGCTATCATGTCCTGATAGCAAGTTTGGAGAGGATTCTATGGGCACCAAGCTGGGTGATATTGTGACTGCCGACCCAATCTCATTGAGAGAGCTCGGGGGGCGAAAAATCGCGATTGACGCCTTCAATACAATCTATGCCTTTCTGGCAAGCATCAGACAACCCGATGGCACCCCACTCATGGATCGAAAGGGTCGTGTCACCAGTCATCTCTCAGGACTCTTCTACCGGAATTTGAACTTACTAGAGAACGAAATTGGTCCTGTGTTTGTATTTGATGGGGAGGCTCCAAAGTTGAAAGATGCGGAGGTTCAACGACGAAGAGAGATTCGTGATGAAGCGAGAGAGGAGTGGGCACGCGCAAAGGCGGAAGGGCGAATAGAGGATGCAAGAAAGGCAGGACAAGCCAGCTCTAGATTGACTCGCCCAATGATTGATGAGAGCAAAGAGTTGTTGGCAGCTCTCGGGATACCCGTGATTCAGGCGCCATCAGAGGGAGAAGCTCTCGCTGCGCAGATGACTAGAGCAAACATTGTATGGGCAAGTGCAAGTCAGGACAATGATTCACTCCTATACAACTGCCCTCGTATGATTAGAAATCTTAACATCTCAGGAAGACGGCGATTCGGACGTTCTAAGTATAGAACTATCAATCCCGAACTCATTGATTTGGACTTGAATCTTAAACTCCTGAAAATAACTCGAGAGCAACTCATAGATGTTGCAATCCTTGTTGGCACTGACTACAACGACAAGCTTGAGGGAGTAGGAGCAAAAACGGCTCTGAAATGGGTTAGCCAGCATGGAAGTCTTGAGAAGATTGAGAAGAAGAGAGGGATTAAACTGGATTTCCCATATGAGGAGATTAGAAATATCTTTCTGAATCCTCCCAAAATGCATGTGGATGCGCCTAAATGGAACAATCCTGATCATGACGCGATTATTCAAATCCTGTGCGGGGAACACGACTTCAGCTCAAATCGAGTCGAAAAGTCTCTGGAACGCTTAGATGAAGCTCTTAAGGAAACCAGAGGTTCGTCCCATCAGAGGTCCCTCACAGACTACTTCTAGACTCTTCCAATCACATAGAGAACGATAAATACTGAAGAATGAACAGAACAAGTGTAGACAGGTGGATTATCCTGATGCGAGAGAGAATGACCGCAGTACGTGCATCAGTACTTGATATTGTAAATGGGATCTATAGTGAGGAAAATGGTCCCCATGTTGTTTCTCCTTACGGTGTGGAGCTAAGAAGGGTTGCTTTGGTTGGTCTGATTGTTGACCAATACTCAGGGCAAGGCTTCGCAAGCATAACAATTGATGATGGAACCGAAACGATAAGGGCAAAGGCTTGGGGTGGCGAAGCGAGTTCTCTTGAGAAGGTTCAGACCAACATTCTAGCGCTTGTGATCGGCAAAATCAGAGAGTACGAGGGTGAACTCTATGTGGTTCCCGAAATAGTGAGAGAACTTGATGACCCAAATTATATGACTGTTCACAATATGGAAAGATATTTAGCTGTGCTCACCCGCAGCGGTGTAACAACTGAGCTGACTTCCGAACTGGAGGACTTCATCGAAGAAACCGCCCCGACTCAAAAAGATGAAGTCTCCAAGAAGCAGCCTATAGAGAAGAAAGCAAAACCTATCACTGGCAAGATATACAAACAGATTATGCAATACATAGAACAGAACTCGAAGGAGGACGGGGTTCCTATTGCATCTATTGTCGATTTCTTTGAGGAAAAGGGTCATGACCGGACAGACATCCAATTGAAGGTTCTTGATCTTCAGGGTCAAGGAAACCTAGTTGAAGTAAAAGTGGGAGTCTATCGTCCAGCTGACTCTTGAACCAAGTACGGAACGACAGCTTAATAGCGAAATTGGAGAGAATTGAGTTATGGACGACTACGACAGTCTACTAGAACGGGCGCGATCTCAAGTTCCAGAAGATGCTTTCAAAAGATCCGGAGAGCGATTTCAGGTTCCTAGCGTCCAGCTGATGGTTCAGGGCAACAGGAGCTTCTGGCAGAACTTCCAAGAGATAATCAATATTCTAAACCGACCTAGTAAAGAAGTACTGAAGTACGTCGCAGGT
>JAHQWZ010000290.1 GCA_029856425.1 Candidatus Thorarchaeota archaeon | reverse complement strand
TGTCCCAGAGTGCAGTGCTGTGCTTGAAAGAACCAATTCATATAATCCTGGACCGATCTGAGTCCAAGAATCATATGTAGACGGCCATGTGATAGCAAATGTGTCGATATTTTCTGGTGAGCCGTTCCTATCATCTTCGAAGGTCACGTTGAGATGAAGTGTAGAATTCACATATATGCTGAGAGTCCCTATGACATCAACAGAGGTTGGTATGGCTTCTATGGTTATTCCGAAGATATCTGATTCTGCTACGAATCCATAAAGAGAGCCGGTCGCATTGCATATGAAAGAACCAACCCCGATATCCGATCCCTGGATTGTGACTTGATAATGGTCTGTCACCCAATTTGACGATTGAGCGGACCCATTAACATCGAAGTCTAGAGTCCATCCGACTAGATTTGTACCATTCCACATCTCATAGTAGATGTCGACCTGGATGTTCTGATCGAAGTATCTCACAATGAAGCTGGGAGTTGCGGTGATAGTTGAAGCCGTTTCTGTGACTGTGAGTGTAGAAATAACCGAGAAGGGATTCCAACCTGTTCTAGTAACTGTGACATTGACATCATTCAGACCAAGAGGAACGAGTGGTCCGAGAGTGATGTTGTACACTCCTCCACCGATATGTATGCCAATGTAAGGTACTCCGGTGATGTCCGCATTGACCGAGGCATCAACAACTCCAGTGCCATTGGGATAGTCAACATCTATCTGAAGAATGATTGTACTCACATAGTCTGTAGCATTTGCAAACCATGAGGGGGTAACAATGAGCTGCCCTGCTGCAATAGTGACATTTAGACTGAAGGTTGTGTTCAACTGCTCTTGATATCCATAGAGCCATGCAGATATGTAGGCATCGTAGACACCTGGTCCAAGCATCGTTCCTGCAATCGAAACCACCCAGTCAGTTCCATTATAACCAAGGTCGTACGTAGTTCCATCGATGGTCACATTGACAGTCGCTGGCGCTGGAACATCAACTCCGGTGTGTGTGTAGTCTATCGATAGGTTGAGCATGTGGGTATAGTCGATTGTAACATTAGCTGGCTCCCAATCAACAGTCATTGCCGTCAGTGCTTCTGTTATGGTGAAGGATGCAGTATCAGTTGCGGGGTCGAATCCTGGTTCTGTGACATTAACAAATATCGAATGAAATCCCAGGTCGAAGGTAAAGTTGAGCTCAATCCAATATGTCCCATTGGTTCCTAGAAGCGTATAGGGTGAGCTATCGATTTCAATATACAATTGATCAGCATTGGCAATCAGCGAGTTGTCCCTGCTCCATCTATAGTCGACGCTGAAGTTTGTGGTTTCCGTCCAATCAAAGGATGCTGAGCTCCAATCAAGCTGTAAGTAGGTCTGGTGTGTCAGTGCTACCGTGATATCAACAGACCTATTTTCAATCGCAAAGCCTACAGCATATACTGTTAGAATATCGTTTCCGCTTGCATTTCCAGAAGTGTCGATTGTAACAGCCCAAACACCAGCCCCCTGTGAGATCAATGACTCGTTGATTGCTGTTCGCCAGGAATAAGTCACGAGTGCATCAGGGCTGTCGATTCCGATAGCATCAAATGTCTGGTCAAGTGTAACTCTGACTTCAAAACTACTGTCTGTGTTGGCATTGATTGTAGATGCATCAGGTATCAGTGTAGTTTCGTAGTAGACCGTTAATTGCTTTGTTAAGTAACCTGCTTCGCTTCCATCTGTCCAGAACACCTCTATGACGAATGTGCCATTGTCTGATGCTGAGCTGATGTCCCAAAGGAAGCTCGAGCCCAGTCCTGATGGATTATGTAGTGTAGGTGAATAGACAATTGAGCCCTCATGGATAACTGTGAGATTCGTACCACCAGAGGTTACGTTTACGGAGCTCCCATCTTCTATTCTCGCCTCTATATCCAAGTCAACATAGATACTAGCTTCGGTCCATATTCTTGAACTATCAAGCGAGTCATACATTCGAATATCTGTGATATAATTGAATGCTGTAAAAGTCAAGGTCCATGTTTCACTTGTCATATCAAAGCATATGACTTCAAATCCCGATAATATGAAGCTGGTATGATTTGTCGAGGGATTAGTGCTATTGTAGAGTCCTGTGGGAGTCCAATCATAAGGGATAGTAACATTAAGAATCTTTTGAGAATTTCCAGAGATTAGCGGGTAGGATATTATTGTTGTTGCGTTCCAGTCCGCAAGGCTCCCTGAAGAAACCACGTTCCAGTTAGTAGTACTGCTAGTATCCTGTTTATACCAGAGTATCAGACTGTAATAGACATAAACTGACTGATTTGTTTCCAATTCAAGAGTTGTAATATTGTTGGAGGATGCCGTTGACCAATAGAGTCCATTCTGTGTTGTTCCATTAATGGTCAGACTGATTTCTGCGGCATCTTCATAGATCTGCGCTGAGTTCGATGTTGTGTTCCATGGAATATATGTATAGTTCAATATGGCTTCAGCATATCCTAAATCGCTGCCCCACGTAGGCCCATCTGTATTGTAGCGATGTGTTTCGAATGGACCATAGGTGCCTGGTAGCCATTCATAGAACCAGTGAATTTCTGGATACTGATTCGAGAACTCTTGAAGGAGGCTTCCATTTATCACAACCCAGTAAAAACCATCTGCGTTAAGAATCACATTCGCGGTGATATTCTCCCATGTTCCCCCGATTCCTGGTGTCTGGTTGACTTGGATTATTGGCAATAAGTTTGTAGATCCGTCTCCAAGAACCGAGCGTACTTCGAAATAGGCGTAATTCTGTTGCAATGGGAAATAGGAAGGAGTATCATATAGTAAGGTGAAATTCAGGAGCTTTCCGTCGTGTGATTGGTTGTAGAATTCCTGCGCTAGAGAGTGATAGTAGAAATTTGTTGCTCCTTGTTCCATTATTTGAAAATTATCATCCCCCGTAGGTGTTGCACTTGCTCCTATGGTTTCTCTCTCTGGAGCAGCAGTGATATTGTCAACTTGGTAGATTGCATTGTACAACGTCCATCCTGGAATACGATACGAAGAGAGGTCTATTGTGGCTAAATGTTGCGAAGTATCGACATAGCTATTCGATATTGAGAGCATTTTATTCGATACTATCTTATCCAAATATGCCACAGCTTG
>JAHQWZ010000289.1 GCA_029856425.1 Candidatus Thorarchaeota archaeon | reverse complement strand
ATATCTGCTCCACGAGTGCAGGCCCATTCGATTCCCGATACTATCCAGCTTGGAGATGCAAAGAGTCCTCCGAGCGTCACCTTGGCTGAGAGTAGAGTGGCACCGGGTGCTATTCCTGCATAGACTCCATTGGACATATTGCCTGTGCCTGCTGCGACGGAAGCTGCATAAGTTCCATGACCAATTATATCCGTGGGCAGAGTGTCCGCTTCCACGAAGGAAGCGTAAGCGTTGACCTTGTTCACATCCTCGTGGCTTGTATCAATACCAGTGTCTAGAACAGCTATTACTACACCGGTGCCATTGTACCCTTGGTCCCAGAGCTGCCTGGCACCTGTAGTATTGACTGGTGAATTATATTCCTCTTCCGAGAAGCTGGACTTGGAGTAGGACTTGGGTTGGGAAATCTCCTGTACTTCATTGGACCAAATGCGTGTGATGAAGTCTTCTTTTGCAAGCTGAGAAATTGCCTTTCCAATGAGTTTCACACGGAGCATATTGAGTTCATCAAAAATGTCCAGAATCTCAGCCGTCCTATCAAAGAGTGCTAGTGCGTTACGCGCTTTGATCTCACTGGCTGCTGTGTCATAAGTGACAAGAAGGTCCAGTGAGTCTTCTGAGTCCGTTTGATTCAGAAGCAACCTGTCAATCTTACTTGTTGGGTCTTGATTTTCAGCAATAGGTCCAACTGGCGTGATACCAGCAATGGTACTCACAAGTATGAGCGCCATTAGTGCACAGGCGAGAATTCTCCTCCATTCCAATGCTCTTCTCCGCTGAAAGCAGGCCATGGTATCACTTCTCTAGCGAGCCCTGAATGAGGCTCCGAGTTATTGCTATGTAATAATCCACCATATCCGCGACAGCCTTTGTCTTGACTATCTTTACAGGGATCTTCTTCTCACTCAAGGCTGTGACGCATCTCTCTGCAATGACTTCAAGCGGTTCGTCTGTGAATACCTTTAGCAACTCACCGCGCTGCAATACAAACCGTACGCCTTCGATGGCCTCGAGAGTTCCTCGTGCCCGAGGGTCGACTTCCTCCAACACAACTCCAACTGAGAAGCCCTTGTTAGGCATTGATTCCTTTAGACTTCTCGGACTGCCAAATGCAACCAGGCTCTTGCCCCTCATGAAGACTGCTACCTTGTCACAGAACTCGGACTCGATCGGATAATGAGTGATTACAATGATTGAGGTGCCATATTCCTGATTGATGTAGTTGAGATACCGCCACAACTCAGTCCTGTTGTCTGGGTCAAGACCGCTTGTCGGTTCATCCATGAGAAGAACTTTCGGCATATGACCCATTGCCACTGATATTGATACTCTGCGCTGCTCACCGCCGCTAAGTTCTTTTGTTGCATTGTTTCCTTTGCTTAGGATTCCAAAGTCTCTGAGTAGTGACTTGCCCCTCTGTATAAGCTGCCACTCGGGAATGTCATACTGTTTTCCAAAAGCGATGATGTTTTCCAAAGGTGTAAATGTTTCATACATATATGATAGGTCCTGGGGGCAATAACCAAAGAAGTGCCGCACCTTTGAGGTCTGTCGTGAGTCTATGCCAGCAATCCTGGAAACTCCTGTGCTTGGAATGTCTCCTATCAGCGCCTTTACAGTTGTTGACTTGCCTGCTCCCGATTCTCCTATAATGGCCAGCATCTCCCCTTCCTGCAGTGAGAAAGAAACATTCTCAATCAGCTTCTGACCGCTCTTCAATTTCACAGTAAGGTTTCGAGCCTCAAGAACATCTCTATACGCAGGCGCTTCTTTCCACGCAAATGGTTGTATATACACCTTTTCAGCAATAATTGTAAGATTCGGATTTGATCTGGGGCCGAGTAGCAACTGAGGCTGTGCTACCAAGTATATCTTCGGGTCTCCAATCACTCCCTCCGGTTCCACTCGCACCTCCAGAAAGCCTTCTGGCAGGATTGTCCCCCTTTGTGGTTGCAAAACTTCCGTGGAGAAACCTACTACATTTCCAGTGATCATAATCGGCAGTTTATCAGAGGCTCTCTTGCCCCACACTGTACATAAGCTCTGTTCGCTCTTAATACGAACCAGGTCTTTCACAGCTTGCTGCAGGTCTTTCCCGTCGTAATAGAGCTCGTCTGAGAGGTTTCTTTTCAGGTAGTTCTGGAGCGTTATTTCAGTTGCAGCGACATCCTCTTGTGTGGCACCATCTCCTCCAACGGTTAGCACCAGATCAAGATCTCCTCGTCTTCTTCGTCTTAGGTCTTCTTCAACGTAGACTGCAATTCGTCTGGTGAGAACTCCCTTCTTTACCTTGAGGATTCGACCCTTAAACTTGACTTCTCTTCCGTTTGACGTGAGGGTGCCTTGGACATCAACACGTAGCTCACGATCATTTCGGGCAATACACCAGTCTATGGCTTCTCCCAGCCTTGCTCCAGAGAAATATGCCTCCTCTACAAAAGCAGGCCTTTCCTCGGCACGTGCAGAGTCTAGTTCCGATTTCTCTACCATCAAACTCACCTTAATCCAGCGCTGGTTTCTTGGAGAATATAAACGATGCAGCCAGTACAGCTATGACTGAAAATCCCAAGAGAGTCGCTATCGACCTCCATACGTCGAGTAGGGTAAGACCCTTGAATGCTGTGGCAATAAGCACGTTCAGTCCTAAATTCATGGGCAGGACTTCATTGAGAAATCCAACATCGATGAAGTAGCCAGAGAGGATCACGGTTGCAAACATGACGAAAAGGAACATCTGATTTGCCTGCAACCTCGTACCTGCAACTGAAGAGATGAGTATCCCAGTTGTTGAGCCTGTGAGTGAAGTAAGGCTCATGATTATGACCAGGGACTCAAAGCCGGTGTTGAGGTTAAGGTCAAAGACAATAACCCAGAGAGTAATCAGAAGGAGCGACTGGAAGAATCCAATAATGACATACCCAAGCACCTTGGCTACTATCACTTCAAGCCTATTTGTGGGCGTCAGGAGCATACGTCGGAGAGGAATATCTCCCACAATACTTTGAGCCGACGTCATTGCAATCCCAAGATAGGAAGAGAAGACCACAATGAAACCTCCGAAAGAGGCCATGAGGTTGGATCCTTCGGGAACAAACTCCGTCACTATGGAAGGGAACACTTCTGATATAATCCACAGTT
>JAHQWZ010000288.1 GCA_029856425.1 Candidatus Thorarchaeota archaeon | reverse complement strand
CCAGTGTGCCCATTCCAACGCCTTGGATATAGGTGGAGTTGTATCTCGGGCCTCCATCATGATAGTCCTTTGCCTGTTTTATGCAATCATCCATCAGAAGGGACATGAATGGAGATGGCATGTGTTGAGCATAAAGTCGTTCGATGATATTATTGCCCTTAATCTTCAAGTCTACAAAGTACTTCAACTGCTTCAGAAATGCTCCAAACAACTCATCATAGGAACTGAAATTCTCTGGTTCTCCGGTTTCGATTCCCGCCATTTTTCCAGAGATTGGGTCAATTCCATTGTTCAACGTGATTTCTAGAATCTTTGGCCAATTCAGATATCCTGTGAGTATTACGCTCTCCTTTCCGAACGCACCTATCGTGACGCATCCGCTAGGTCCACCCATACGTGCATCTTCGAATGATTTGCCCATCCGTAGAAACTCTTTGATTATAACATCCGTGTTGAACATAGATGGTTGACCGAGCCCTGTGCTCACTACATCCACAGCTTTGAGGAGAAAATCTTCCGGGTTCTTCTCGCTGATTTGGATACACACACTTGGCATGACTAACTGCATCTCTAAACAGACCTCAAGTAAGAGGTAGGAGAGATCGTTCACTGCATCATTACCATCTATCGTAAGACCGCCTGTGTTGATGAGTGTGAAGTCTTGGTAGGTGCCGCTCTGTTCCTCCGTGATCTCCACCTTGGGGGGTGCAGGCTGATTATGAAACTTGACCCAGAAGCACTGGAGTAGCTCCTTCGCATCGTCCCGAGTCATCAATCCCTCTTCGATATCACTCTTGTAGAAAGGATAGAGATTGACATCTAGTCGTCCGGGATTAAATGAGTCCCACACGTTTAGCTCGATAATGACACCAAGATGCACGAACCAGTACGCCTGCAATGCCTCCCAGAGATTTCGAGGGGCATTTGCAGGAACATGGGTGCACACCTCAGCTATCTTCTTGAGCTCCTTCTTTCTCACGGTATTGCTCTCTGATTCTGCCAACTCATTGGCTTTGTCAGCATGACGGTTTGCAAACTCAATGATAGCTTCTGCTGCGATGCGAATTGCCTTGAGTTCCTGTTCCTTAGAGTAAGCCTCTTTATCATTGTAGAAATCGATCTCTGCCAAGCGCTCATCAATGTCATGAATGAGGTCATTGATTCCCCTTCGGTATATCTTATCATCGAGGATTGCATGCCCCGGAGCGCGCTGTTCCATAAACTCTGTGTAGACTCCAGCCTCGAATGCAATCATCCATTCATCTGACATTGCTGCAAATACGCGTTCACGCATGGTCCTACCTACCCAGAACGGGATAATGTCCTCATGATAGATTTCCTTATTGTTATCACTAACAATGAAACGAGACCTGACTCGGTTGTTACAGGCCTCTAAATCGGGTATAGTATGACAACATAGTTCTGGATATGTAGGAGTCGCCCTTGGGCTTGGACCACGCTCTCCAACAATGAGCTCATCTTCGCCTATGTAAATCTCTTTGTTGAGAAGGATGTATCGAAATGCCCTAGCACGGGCAACCGGAGTAGAGAGATTATCGGCGCAGCCACTCTGGTAGAAATCCGTGACTAACTCGGCCCTCTCAGTGGAGATGTAAGGGCTTATGCTGACGCTCTGTTCTCTCAGGCGTCTGATTCGCTCCGTTGTCACACCATAACACCTCTACGAGCTGAAAGGCAGGTCAATGTCTGACGCCATATTTCTATAAAACCCACGGATGGGGACGCTATTGATGAAAACCTGGTGGAGCCACAATATCCCCCGCAGATTTGTTGATCAGTGCAAGACTCGCTAGGACTGCCTCCTCCAAACGTACTGTTTCAGTGCCTTGTCCCAAGATTGTGTTCACCCAGAAGTCAGAATTATCTTTGATAGCTTCCTTTTCATCCGACAAGAGCTCACGTACTCCAAGCAACGGACCACCAAAAACCCCTAGGATGGATTTGGTATTATAAACAGTGGCAATAATTTCCTTCTCAAGTCGGTCATAGGGCGGTGCGTTCCTTGAGAAGATTATTCGAGTCATATGAGATGAATCGCGTAGTTTGCCTACAAGACTCGTTATTCTCTCTACCTCGAAGCCCCAATATCGTTCAATCTCATGTCGATTGATAGTCTCGACGCGTATTTTGGGCTTGGTTTCGATGATGCGAAGAAGTGTGGGCGACCTTTCACTCAGTGTTTCAGAATGGTCGACCAATTGTCCAACACCAATGTCTACCTTGCCAAGTCTAACTTGAACTCCCCACCTGATCATTCCCACTGATAGCTCTGAAGGTCCGACATCCAGTGGATGACTTCGAGTTCTCAGCGGGGGTAGAAGACCTGCAAATTTCAGCGAAGGGGTCATGGGAAAAACACGTCTGCGCAGGTATTGAGGAGTGTCCATGAACTCTAATAGCCTCACTAGCAAGTCCGAGTCTCGTTTTGCCTTTGAGCGTAAGTTTCCAGTTTCATAGACAATCACGCGTTCAACACGAAAGACGGCCATCGCCCTAGCTAGAAAACCGACCTTCACTGTTTTCTGACGAAGATCAGAACAGTCCACTAGCGATGTGTCAGGGATTGCGACATGAAGAGCCAAATCTATTACCTCTATAGGTCCAATGTGAATCTGAGGGTGACACGTTCCACGTCTTGTTCTATGCTCATATCAGCGTAAGTCATAGCCTTCACTTCTGTACGAGTGTCATGACTCTCAAGGTCGATGTCCTCACCCCATACACGACCTTTTAGAACTAACCCCTTAGCGTTCTTGGATATTTCATTTACTTCGAACTTCGAATAGAACTGGGAGTTGATGTCAATGAGTGCAATCAAATGACCAATCCATTCCACCAGCAGCTCTTCAAGGTCGATTCCATTTACACTGATATCGTGAGAGTTGATTGGTTGGACTGTGAAAGTGTCCAATATCACCTCTAATGCCCCAAGAGCTGCTTCCTCAAATGCTTCTTCAAGAGTTGGAGCCCAGCACTCAATTGTGATGTCAGCTGTATGGTCATGATACTTGAATCCACGTTCGGCGGTCATTCTGCTTCTACAGTTCACCCACTACAAGAAGCTTAAAAGGCGTTTCCAACCGAGTGCAGCTGTCACCCTTTCAGGGATTGACGACGAAG
>JAHQWZ010000287.1 GCA_029856425.1 Candidatus Thorarchaeota archaeon | reverse complement strand
ATAAAGCGCTGTATTTTCTAGTCCAGCAAGCAGACGCAATGGACGCTCAAAATAGATAGATCCATCTCCGACTATCTGATGTTCACCGTTTAGGTCACTTCGGTCATGGACGTGTACGACCTCAATGGCATCCCTGTGCTTCTCGAATATAGCCCAGTCGTCCTCTTTGAGCCTGGGAGCATAGAGTTTTGGTATATCAAGACAAAGCTTCAGACCCTTTGGGACCATTTTATCGATAGCCTCACGTACAATGGAATTCCAAGAAGAGTTCTCTAGTGCGATGTTTGCGTGATTTCTGGAATGAGCGATTAGGTCAATGAGATTCTCACAGAGCGTTTGAACATACAAATCGTGGTGACTCTCTGTGAATTCACATTTCCTCACTGCAGCTTGTTTGAACGAGGGGGGCACTCCTGCGTGGACAACAATACTTGTGCGTGTCTTGCTAAGATCACGTGCAAAATCAATGATATCCCGGAAGTACTCAAGTATTGCTTCTTTGATGGTTGGATAGGTACACATTAGACTCACGTCATCTCCAGGAGCATGAAACCCCCACTCTATTCCAAGCTCGTGTGACCTCTGACGGAGTTGCATTCGTTCATAAAAAGCCACTTTCTCTGGAGATAGCTCGGGCACTCCAAAATCTGGCACAATCCCATTCCAGACGTTTCCCGACGCATAGTCTATGGCCTCGTGTAGGGAAGTGTTGTAGACCATATGATAGGCGCGCCTTTGGGGGAGTGGCATACCGAACCCGAAGTGAATGGCTTCTTATGAGATTGTTTGGTCTCTACATTTGGCGTCATAGATAATTATACATAGAGGAAAAGTCAGTAGATTCGCACGAAATTATTCGCCCTCACATGCTTGTACTTCGCCATTGAGTCAGAAGGTCTTCTGAGTTAACCTTGAAGTAGGGATGACCAACATCTGAAATCCCCAGTTCGCATTTTCCGTTTTCGAGCCCAGATAGCTCGAAGAATGCAATGCCATCCTTCTCTGTGGACTCATTCACAGTGAATAGATTTCCAGAAGGAAGTCGCACCATCAGATTCACTTCCGCCATATCAATGGGTCTCTTGAGCTTATCGACAATACGTACAGCGACTCTGAGTCTGCTTGATGACTGAGAGTAGAGCTTGAGAAGATCAACTGACTCGACGTACATCGTGTTTCTATATCGGTCAGCTTCGGGATCCGCGGCATCACGGTGTCGATTGCTCATCACAATCTGCCTCAGCGGAGAGACCCCTCTCCAACATGGTACAAAGGCGATTATACATATAATCTTTGTTTAGTTTTCTACCAAGATATTAGGATGCTTTCTACGTATTCATCTCCTTCGCACCAGCACTAGTTCTATGGCAGTTCTCCTAGGGTTTAATTGCTCGATGAATCGCTGCTAGTCCTAGCGTCAAGCGTTCGAATGATGCGTTCATGAATCCTGCATCACTAAGCATTCGTGCAAACTCCTCTGCGGAATAGAATCGCGGAATAGTGTAAGAAAGGTATGCATAACCCGATTTGGAGCCAGAGATGAAACTCCCCAGAGGCTTTACAGTTATTCGGATATAGAGATGAAACAGCCATCTAATCAGTCGCGATTTTGGTTGACTTGTTTCCAAATTGACAAACCGTCCTCCGGGCTTTAGGACCCTTCTGAACTCCCGAAGGTGTTTCAATAGACCATCTCTACTGTTGTTTATGTTACGTGTGGCGAATGTTATGATAACCACATCAAAGGTATCATCAGGATAGGGAAGTTGTTTTGCATCAGCAAGTGTCATAGCAATCTGTTTCGCTTCATGCTTGTGGAGAGCCACTCTAGTCATGGGGAGGGAGAAATCAGCAGTGACCACAGATGCCCTGCTATCTGCGTATCTCTGCAAGTAAGCTGCAGTTTCGCCGGTACCACTGCACACATCAAGCCATCTCTCTCCTCCACCCTTTGCCGCAGTACAAGAGGCTCTTCTTCGCCAGAAGACATCAAGGCCGAATGTGAGGAGGTGGTTGACCAGCTCATAGGTGTGAGATACTTCAGAAAAGATGTGTTGGACTCCCTTGCTCATTGTCTTTCATTCAACTCGGTCAGGATGATATGATGTCAAACAACGTGCGCTAGATGAACCTACTGATACAGCAGATTCTTTTCTGATTTCCAAAACAATGAATCGGAGAAGATAAAGTAGGGAGTAAAGCAGAATCATGAAGAAGAAGGAGATACTCACCATGAGGCCAGTGGAAATCGTTATCGTTGGAGCTGGAGATAGAGGCAATGTGTACGCCAGTTATGCAATTGAACATCCAGACTTAGTCAAAGTTGTTGGAGTTGCTGAACCTAGAGATTTTCATCGTCAACGGATGGTGAAGGAACATGGAATTCCTCCTGAGAACGTGTTCACAGATTGGAAGGACCTCGCAGAGAGAGAGAGGTTTGCAGATGCAGTAGTGATTGCCACCCAAGACTCCATGCATCTTGGACCTGCGATTGCATTCGCGGACAAAGGCTATCACATGCTGCTAGAGAAGCCAATCGCACCTGATGAGGACAGCTGCAAGAGAATCATCCAAGCAGTATTGGATAACAAGATACTCTTTGCAGTAGGGCACGTCTTGAGGTACACGCGATACACAAAGAAGCTCAAAGAGATAATCGCTTCGGGGGTGATTGGAGATGTGGTTAGCTTGCATCGACTGGAGCCTGTTGGCTACTGGCATCAAGCCCACTCCTTTGTCCGCGGGAACTGGCGAAGAGAAGACGAATCATCCTCTATGCTGCTAGCAAAGTCGTGCCATGATCTAGACTGGATACGATATATTGTTGGGAAAAGCTGCAGGGCGGTATCCTCCTTCGGATCACTCTTCCACTTCAAGAAGGAGAATAAGCCCGAAGGCGCTGGTGATTCTTGTACTAAGTGTGACTATGAACCAAATTGCCCATATTCGGCCAAGAAGATCTATCTTGGCTTCTTTGAGGATGGGAACTACGGGTGGCCGGTGAGTGTAATAACTCCAGAAGTGACCAAGGAGAATGTCATGGAGGCAATAGCAACGGGCCCCTACGGTCGATGCGTGTACGAATGTGACAATGATGTTGTAGACCATCAGGTTGTAAACATGGAGTTTGATGGTGGAATAAC
>JAHQWZ010000286.1 GCA_029856425.1 Candidatus Thorarchaeota archaeon | reverse complement strand
GTATGTATTGACAATTAAGAGGGATTGATGTGCGAACATTGCAGCCAGCAGATTACGTCTTGATAGATTGAACAGAGAGTCGATTGCAAACGAGTAACCTAGCATCGAAAGGCAGCTAATAGGAGTAGGATAGAGTCCCCAATACAAGTTTGACATCTGATGCCATAACCACCAATATGATCCAATTATAAGACTACCACCCTCACGACCAAACCTCGATTGCAGCTTCGGCAATGCAAATCCACGCCAGCCTGGTTCCTCGAACAGTGGGCTTGTTAGGAGCCCCGGGAAGAATGTGAGAGGGACCATTACAATGAGTGCCAGACCTAGCTCAACCCGCTCTGGGTTGAGAAGATTTAGTTGGACTTCATTACCTACAATGAAGCTCAGTACATTTCCTATGGTTATTACTGTAGGCAGCATAAAGGCTGACAACATGAGCCATGGTACTCTCTTTCGCCAAGTGTGGACTGTATTGAATATCTTGTCTACATCGACCGCATAATCTGAGAATTTCTGTAGAATCATGAGTGTTAAGATAGGCGAGATACCACCAAGGGATGAAGGGATTAATATCAACTCTGCTGGCCAGAAATCTAGGACCATCTGGACCCACCAGAACCATCCAAAAAATATGGTTAAGAGTAGGAATAGAACCAAAGAGTGTTTACCTACGAAGTCGGTCATATTTTCTTCTTTCTTTCTCCTAGCACATTCTTGCAGATGGCAACTCTGGCGAGTACAGATTTCATTTCAGAATCAAAGAGAGCAACTCTTGGTGATTTATGAGTGGTAATAACTGACTATGCTCTTCCTTGGACATATCTAATCGTACATACACCCGCAATAGTCATTCGATTAATGCGGTGTTAAAGACAATTTCACTCGGGCATTATAGAATATTGAATATTGAGCTAGAGGATTGTCTTTCTGACTGAATAGATGTTTACGGAATTCAAATCTGGCATGTCCAGCAGTGACATCATCGTAGCCATCAACAAGGACCCAGAGGCTCCTATTTTCGAAATCGCTGACTTTGGGATTGTTGGCGATATCTTCGAAGTAGTCCCTGCAATAATTGAGGAGATTAAGCGGAAATGTGTGACTTTATGAAATGTCATCCATTCACCAAGGACATCTTCCATTGTAGCAGTTGATGACGCAAAACCCTATTTATTCAATCTATCCAATTTATTCAGAGAGTTATGCTCCGCCACGGCTAACAGGGGAGTACAGGAAATATCAGATGATTCCACTCAAGCTTCAGTGCTAGATTCTGAGCTAAATGACAATATTGTCCGTGAGATAGTATCAGGTGTGTATCAACGCAAGGGTCTGCCACCACCGTATGCAGTGGATTTCAGACCAAGAGATGAATCTGAAACTAAGGCATTTGTCTATCTCCAGGACGAGTGTTTGCACGTTGTAGCTTCGAATGAACCCGACCTGAAACGCGCAATTGGTCGATACATCATCAAGAGTGTGTGGTCACGGAGGGACTGGCTATTGGCAACAAGAGCCGGGCTCTACGCTTCAGTATATGGCTCTATCATGATCGCAATAGCGATATTTGCTGCAAGTTTTACTTACCTGTCTCCAGCGATAGGCTATTGGATTTCTATATCCTGTTCTACCATCATAGCAATTCTTGCATTATGGTCTAGCCGCCAATTGGCAATCAAGAGTTATGACCTACGTCGGAGTTTCGCAATACAGATGGCGGATTTAGAATGCATGACCGAGTTCGACGCACACGACTATGAGGAAACCAGCTCTCTCATTGTTCATTCGGGTTTCTTCATCGTTGCCCTTGGAGTAATGCTGGCCATATTATTAGCCATGCCATTTGATCTGGAAGCTGTCTGGATAATTATCCCAGAGGCTGTGTTATTGCTTGTTGCAGCGTTAATTGTCCTCTTCAAATCACCATTCAAGTCAATTGACACGAATCTCTGCTACGAAGAAAACGATTCTGAAGAGGAGGAAGACAAATTCGATGACTCCGACTATCTACAAGAAGCCTTTACAGAAATCATTGAGCACATGAGTCTTTGGGACCCCCTCAAAGCAAAACACGAGTCAGACATACGGGCATTAAGAGCTAGGTATTTTGAAACTCGGTATGCACAGTGTCGAGGTGTATATGACTATGTTGAGGATGGAACACTGTATATTGATGCTGTTGACATAAGTGAGGAAGCGGCGAGGCGTTTCGGTGCAGCAGTGCTAGCCACCGGATCTCTCTCCTTTTACAGAGACTTGAGTTTTTCTAGGAGAGCCATTATGGGCGCGGCATTCTTCTTTGGTCTAATCATGCTGATGGTGATTCTGTTAGGCGGTCTTATGATATCCAAGGAGTTCGGGATTGCATCAATTGTAATCACGAGTCTTGTCTTTTCGAAGATGTGGCATATTGGCTGGAAGCAGAATGAGGAAGTCAGAAGAGATCTGCCAGTAGCACTTCAGAAGACCCGGGTATTCAAGGACTACGAACTGCGATTCTATCAGAATCATATGTTCTCAACAACTTCTCGATTCGATTTTGGATTCCTAATTGGATTCCATGTAGTCTTGATAGTCATAGGGTATCTCCTTCTGGCATTTTGGTGACTTGACTTAAAATCCGCTCAAAATTGGTCCCGGAGCGCCATTTCTAGCACTCATAGATACATTTATTATAGTTAAGAATGACGAAAATCAGCCTAAACTCTTGAAAACAGGCGCGAAACCCGTGTTTCAAGAGGGTTGCGCAGGATACTCTTAAATGCAACCTGGGCTCATTCTACGCACACACTCGCCTTAGGGGTGTTGGAGAAAATGGCTAAGAAAACAGCAGCAAAATACCCAACCTTCTTTGTTAAGAGCGCCGTAAAGGACTTTGCAAAGAGGAACAACATGATGGTTGGCAGCGATGCCTATGAAGCCATCAACAATTCAATTGGTGAGATGCTCACCGCCGCAGCCAAACGCTGTAAGGACAACAAGCGAAAGACTCTCAAGGCCTACGATCTGTAGACTTTGAAGTGGTAGCTTAGATCTGGGGGGCAGCGTAAGTTGCCCCACCAGGTTTCTTATTTTGCTAGAATTATCCGGATTGGACCTTGCGCCAAACTGTAGTCGTAGAACAGAAAGTTTAAATGTAATTTTAC
>JAHQWZ010000285.1 GCA_029856425.1 Candidatus Thorarchaeota archaeon | reverse complement strand
CTCACTGTGGCTTCGACTACTTGCTGGGCCATTTCAGCTGAGGGGTCAATCATCTTCTTATCCACTTGAGGCCATTCAGCTACTGAAATGAACCCTTTGCGATCCATTTCGGACCAGAACTCTTCACTGACATGGGGAGTCATCGGTGCGATCAATCGGATCCATTTATCGCACACGTAGGCCATAGTCGCGTCGCGTTCTTCCTTTGGCACTTGCCGTTTCAAGTAGTGATTGACTACACGAATCATCTCCGACATCACAGTAATCGCGTAGTCCCTAATCCTGAAGTTATCTAAGTAGTCGGTACACTCCTGTACTATGGAGTTCACCCGAGACAGAATCCACCGAGTTATCTCTGTTGGCTTGTCTTTCTTGGTGTATGCTTTGGGGGTCTTCTTTGAGTACTTCTTCATGATTTCACTGAATTGCCGAATGCGATTCCTTACTGCTGGAACATCACGCTCTCGCCAGTCCATAAGACTGCCTGGTTCAGCAGCTGAAACCACATAAGTCCTGAACACATCAGCCCCGTATTTCTTGGGAATCTCTCCAAGAGGAATTGTGTTGCCCTTGCTCTTGGACATCTTTCCGCCCTCCATGTTCATATGCTCATTCAGACTTATGCATTGAATCCAGTGTTTTTTCGGAAAGATTGCCGCATGATGGAAGATTGCAAAGCTGAGATGGTTCGAGATATGTGATGGAGCTGTATGTCGCTGGTCATTTGGATACCAGTATAGGAATTCCTCGTGCATAGATTTCAGCAGGTCAGATGGAACTCCTGTCTCCTCTGCTACCTTCTCGGCTTTCCCTTTGCTCAGAAAGACATAGTCGAAGAAACTCAGTGTTAGTTGTTCTGGCTTCAACTTGTTCTCAGTGATTTTATGAGCAATCGTATAGAAAGCCATGTAGATGGTTGAGTCGGATAGAGCTTCTATAATCCAATCGGGATCAAAGGGCAGAGGAGTTCCAATTCCTCTTCTCCTTGCACACGGTCTCTGAGCTAACCAGTCGAAAGTTGACTCGAACATGATTCTGAAGTTGTCAGGGATTATTGCCATTGTATTCAAAGCATCCCAGGCCTTATCCTTCCATCCAGGACTCTCGTAGTCCAAGAACCACTGCCCAGCCAAGACAGCAACCTGTATATCAGTTCCGCACTTGCAAACAACGGGCCGTTCGTCCGGTTCGTAGAACACATCACCTAGATTCTGAGATTTTAACCACGCCACAACATCATCCTTGACGCCGCTCACTTTTCGCCCTGAGAAAGGTCCACAGTTGTCCATCATGACCCCATCATAGAACTCAGCCTTGTAGACTTCCTGAGTTGCTTCTTCCAGCTTGTCTTTGTCTTTCTGTGAAGCTACTCCCAGTTTCTCAACGGCGTCCTTTGTCAGAAACTGGCTCCCGCCCTCGATCTCAATCATCATTACAATCTCAATCTTTTTGACATCATCGGCAGAGATCCCATATTCCTCCAAGTCCGTCGGATCATCCCATAGATCCCGCAAAGCGATGTAGTCATAGGGCGCGTGACCAGGGACAGAATATACAACTCCTGTGGCATTATCCACATCCACGAAATCTGCTGGAAGGATTGGGATGTTTCGACCGTCATGAACCGTCTTGCATGATTTGCCAACAATCTTGGAGCCAGGGATTTTTTCCAAGACCTCAACCTCCTTTGCCTGCAGCTTCAACTTCTCCGCTGCAGCGGAGGAAACGATCCACTTCTCTCCGTTAACATTGGCCTTGACATACTCAGCAGTTGGATTAATCCACATGTTGGTTATACCGAAGGTAGTTTCAGGCCTCAATGTTGCGGCGACAAGATATCCGTCTTCAAAGGGGTATTTTATCCCAGTGAATTCCTTGACCTTCGCTGTAATGCCCTCTAGTAAGTCATCTTCACCAACTGGATTTCCGCAGTTGGGACAATACAACAATGGATGAGACCCCTTTTTTATGTAGTTCAGGTCCATAAATTTCTGATACTGCCATGTGATGAAGCGATTATAGATATCATCCCCCGTTGTGAACTTGCGTCGCCAGTCAATACTGTAGCCGAGAGCCTTGAAGTCAGCTGAGATTGCATCTGCGAAGAACCAAACTGTGACCCAAGGGTCTGTGAACTTCTTTACCTGAGCATCGACCTCTTCTTCGCTATCTAGATACACACGAAGGTCACGCTTGTACTGCTCAATTGCATCAGAATCCCCATGCTTGACTCTGTCAACCATACCCAAGATTGGTGTGCCCGTAATGTGAGATGCCATTGGATACAGAACATTGAATCCTCGCATTCGCTTGTATCGCGCAATCAGATCTCCCACAGTATATGTTCTGCCATGGCCTATGTGCAAAGCCCCATTGGGATATGGATATGGTACAGTTAGAAAGAATTTCTTACGTTTCGGATCAGGATCTACTTCGAATATACGATCCTTCTCCCATCGTTTCTGCCACTTCTTCTCAATCTTAGCTGACTCGCTCATCTCTGGATGCCTCTGCTCATTCTTGAAGTGCTAGTAGAGCCGTAACCAGTACCCTCTATAAAGGAAACGCAAAAGTCATTGGTTCTAATAGTCGAGAACGCAATCCATCCTGGTTCACTCAAAGCTGTTCACGTGACAGCCCCTTATTAGAGCTTTGGACAACTGCATTTGACCATATCTTGCAGGCCGCCAGAGATAGAATGAAAAGGAGCACCGAATTCAACCGCACCATGAGCGGCAGTTGGACGCAAGCTTCCAGTTCCGAATACATCGACATACATGGCAAGCTGCTTCCGTATCGGTGCGTCCTAGATTTCTTTGAGAGAGTCGAGTCAGAGTTTGATGTCCTGAAATATTGCAGTGGAGCGAATGAGGGAGGCCGGTGGATTTTTCAGATCTATAGTGTTGAGTTTGTCAATGAACTTGCAGACCTGATAAATGGCTCCCAGATAGACGGGATTATTCTCGAGGTTATGAGTGGAGACGGGAAACTCTCTGAGTTTCTGAGATCCCAAATAAAGAACAATATAATTTCCACCGATGCACGGATAGGGAATTATGGTATCGCTTATCCAAAGTGGGTTGAGAAGCTAGACGCCATCGAAGCCTTGGAGAAGCACAACCCGATTGTTGTAATCCTAGTTTGGGAGCCATATTATTCGTCGGTCGGATTG
>JAHQWZ010000010.1 GCA_029856425.1 Candidatus Thorarchaeota archaeon | reverse complement strand
GAGCTCATGATACTTATGCCAGTTTCCTCAACTGGCGATTCTATAGTGGTACAGTGACTAGTCTAAAGGAAGGTATTTGAGAATCCGAGCCACTATTTGCTGTGGATTGCATCATTGGTGAATCGAGGAATGAGTTGTCAATGCCATTCACGCCCTTTCATCTCGGTCCAGCTCTGTGCCTAGGGCTTCCTCTGAGAAAGTACATGCACGCTCCTACATTCATAGTAGCCAATGTGATACTTGACGTTGAGCCTTTCTTGGTGCTCATATCCGGACTAGAATATCCCCTACATGGATACTTCCATACATTCCTACTAGCGTTCTTTGTGGGTCTTGTGCTTGGATACGTCATGTTACTTCTTGAGAGATACCTGTATCCACTCTACAAGACGCTCCTACTGGAAACAGATAGCAAGACCAGCCTGAAGCCGTTCGTATTTGCAGGTGTCTTGGGCACCATGCTCCATGTCTTGCTGGACTCTCCGTTATACAGTGATATACGTCCACTCTATCCGCTGACAGCAAATCCGTTGTATAATCCCGCTCTCTCATCGGAGGTGTATAGCCTCTGCGTTTGGATGGGAATTCTTGGCGCCGTGATATATATGGGTCTGTTAATACATTGGCTTATGACTGGGCACTAGAGAAACGTATACGCCTTTGGGATTTACACTTTGCATATGTTCCCTTCCTTGCAATGTATATCAAGCCTTTTGGAGAAGAAAACCTCCAAAGCTGAGAGATTGGTATAGTAGCGAGTTTGGACCAAGACATTTTGTTTGGTCAGTTTTATCATTAGCCCTTTACCACTTCTTTTCTAGGACCAAAAGTTCTATCTGAAAGAGTAAAGCTGTCTATGCACGGTGAAATGGTGTTCTGAGTTCGGACAGGATAGGCACAGGAATCCGATCTTAGATGCAACTCATTCAAACTACACATGTGTGACTGTAATCCGGCATATGGGGACTTCTGATGACTGCTGACGAAGATAGAGATGGACTGAAAGAGAGTCTTGAGTCGGTCGTTCTATTCGTCGTGCCAATTCTGGTGATTATTCCTTTCTACGTTCTGGGCCTAGTACAAGACATCAATCTGGCATACTACATCATCTACGTCATCTATATCCTCGGGTCACTACTCATTGTGAGGGTGAACCAGCGTGATCTCAGAGACATTGGAATCTTGAGAGAGAGGGTCGGAGAGAGCCTTTCTATTGCCTGCGGGTTCATTCTTGCATTTATCATTGTGCAGGTCATACGGTCTGATATGTACATCAGACCAGACCTAGAACCATTGACAGTGGCGGAGCAGATAGTATACAACTTTCTCCTCAGCGGACCAGCGCAGGAGGTTCTCTTCAGAGGCGTCATGTTCTTTGCACTCTGGCGATGGAAAGGGTGGAAAGTAGCACTGGTAACCTCTTCGGTGCTCTTTGGATTGGTACATGTGCTGAAAGGAATCTACTTCGTCGTAGCAACATCTCTGATTGGACTGGTCTATGGTTACGTAACATATCGAACGAGGAACATAGTGGGTCCGATGATAGCACATGGACTTCATAACTTTATACTCGGTTTCATGCTAGTCACATAGAACATGGTCTATCCGCTACCACTTCTTCTCTGATATGAGAGTAAGTGTTTGATTTTGAGTTTCGGGAGGGCCTTGAATGTTTCAAACTGCCCCCGGAGTGTTAGTTTCTTCCTCTTCCTCCTCCGACCACTCTTCACAGTCGGGCAGACTTCCGACCCCAAGCTCCTTCAGTCTGGTCATGGTCTTCTGTAGAGCATCTGTGCCATCGATGTCTGACAGTAGAAGTGTGTAGTTGCAGAGGGTTCTTACCAGGCCCTGCCGATAGACCGTCGACGCCTTCAGAAACAGTTCTTCGCCAATATCGATTGCCTCGCGATAGACATTCTCTGCCTCCGATGTTCGACAAATCCGGCGTCCACCCTACTTCCGGTAGTAGTATAGAGCTGAGAGACCGGCAAGAGAAACAGACCCAATCCATACGATTAGTAACGCAAGTGATACATCAGTGGACACGTCAGTTGCTGAGAGGGCTACAATTGCAGCTGGAACCACACAGAAAATGAAGGCAAACCCATTACGGGCCGACTTGTAAGAGATTTGTATGGTGCGCTCGTCCCGGAGCCTCTGTGAATATATCATGAAGCCCAATAGCACTGAAATCCATGTAATCCCTGCCAAAATTGAAGGTGGAGACATAGGCACCGATGAGCCCGGAAATATGAAGCTCATGACGACGTTTGCAAGAAGCCATGAAAGAGCCCAAATAACGAGTATCAAGATGAGATCCCTGGTTGATAACCTGGCCTCTGTCACGAAATCACCTCTTGTAGTAGTAGAACAGCGAAATATAGTATACAATGAAGGAGGACATCCAGATTGCGAAGGTCAGTCCTATCACCAATGGCAGTGTTATTGGTTCCAATCGTATCATGGCAATCCAACTGAGAGGCAGAAAGATTACGACAAACCAGTAGGAGTTGCTTGCCGACCTCTTCATGAGTTGGGAGAATCTCTCATCATGAAATCGCTGCATGTATGTGGCACCAAGAACGCCACCTACCATGCCGCCAATTGCACCCATGATACCACCTAGAGAGGTTATGTCCAAAATCCACATGACTGTGAACACTATCAACACAACGACAACAATACCTAGACCTGCCAGCACACTACGATTCATTCTCATCACTTGTACACTCGAATATATCCTCGATCTTCACTCCAAACAGGTGTGCCAGCTTGAAGGCAAGTGACAGGGACGGGTTGTATGTGCCCTTTTCCATGGAAATGATTGTCTGCCTTGTGACTCCTAGACGCTGGCTGATACCCTCTTGAGTCCATAGCTCAGGCGTATCTGATTCCTTCATCTTGGCCTCACGGAGTTCTCGCAGTCTGTTTACAATCACCAGTGTCACCCATCTGGATGTAAAGTTCACTTTACGTAAAGTATACTTTACATTTAAGCTTGTTGTTCCCAGCTAAGTAATAAGATACTGGTTTCATAGAGTCAAATGATGAAACAAGCGATTATTAGACCTCCAAGCAGTGCATTTAGGCATTGCATCTCAGCTCACCCAGAACATCATATTCTTGACCTGTCATTAGCTCAAGAGCAACATGCTGAATATTGTCGTACTTTGTCGGATCTAGGATTGAAACTGATTAGACTCCCCCCCGATGAGAGATATCCTGATTCGTGTTTTGTAGAGGACACCGTAGTTGTCCATGGTAACAGAGGCTTCATCACAAGATTTGCCGAGAATAGTCGCCGGGGTGAGGAGCTTGCAGTATCAGAGTTCCTCAAGGACTATGTGGAACTGGGATTTGCCAGAAAGCCAGCCACCATAGAGGGTGGTGATGTCATTCATCTGCCCCACCGATTAGTCACTGGCATCACACGAAGGACGAATTTGAAGGGCGTGAAACAGATGTCTAGATGGCTTGGCATCAGGTCAGACACCATTGAAGACCCGTCTATCATCCATCTGAAAAGCCATGTCACGTACCTGAGTCGAAATACAATCATTGCTACTGAAGACTTTGAGAGTCATCCAATACTGGAGGACTTTGACAAAATAGTGGTCCCAAGAGAAGAAGGCTATGCTGCAAACACCCTGACTATTGGTAATGCCGTGCTGATGTCACAGGAACATCAAAGGGCTCAGAAGCTTGTCGCAGAAGCTGGGTTTGAGATCATACCATTAGACATGAGTGAGTTCGAGAAATGTGAAGGAGCCCTTACCTGCCTGTCAATCATATTCTAGGGCTTCAGTTTGTCCGGATCTCATATGTCAGAGAATCATTAACATCGAAGGGCGATTCTTCCAGAAGGCCATTCCATCGAATCTCAGCAGGATAATTGAAGTCAGGTAGCTCCCTGCAGCGAGCCATCCATCTCCAGCATGGTACGCCATCTACTAGCTCAAGCCGGTAGAGGTTGGCCTTTGTAGCACTGTATCGGACTTCTAGCAAGGTACCCTCTTCTAGTCCGTCTATATCAGCCACATCAAGAATCTCCTTTCCATTTGAGTTTCCATGACCCTTTTGTGAGAGATAGTATCTGACATCCATTCCAGAAGTGGGGTCACGCACCACAATAGCCACATGAGGTCTAGCAATTGGATCCCACCATCGTGGAAATGCGGGTCTTCTGACTAAAATAGGGTCAGTAATAGGTCCGGTTCCTGAGGGTACGGTGTGCATGGTCTTTCTCTCCACTAGGACAGATGCGCGAATTGGCATATAAGGGAGCATCGCACAATTTGGTGCTCTAGAACGACATCTAGACGGCTCTCAAGCACTTTCTGAGAGGACGACTTCCGGACTACAAGAATGTGTGTAATGCCTAGAGTCAGAAGTGAAGAACAGTTTTTAGGGCACTTAACAAACGGCCAAATACAGAATCCTAGATAGAACATGTCATCGGTCGATCACTCTTCGCCAAGTGAGTGACCGATGATAAGAGGCCTTCCTTCAAAGAGTGAGCTGACCACTTTCCTTCTAGCACTTTCAAGAAGTCGCCAGACGGTGCCTCTGGACACTCCCATTGCATCCCCTGCATCTTCCTGGTACATACCTTCAAGGTCCACAAGTCGCAAGACTTCAGCTTCTGCGGGGTCAATATATACAGGTCTAATGTCAGCTTGAGGTTCAGGATTCATGCGAGTCGTCTTGAAACTGGCTCCTAGTTTTGGTTGGACTGGCATTCGTCCACGTCTACCCCTTCTTCTTCTATGCATCTTCTGTCACCAGCTACTGTATCTCACAATATGGAGTTGCATCTAGCTTTGTCGATTCAATATGCTTATATTCGTTCGTATGCACATAAATAATGTTGTGCATATGCACAAAATAACGTGAAGAGATGAGTAATCATATGTATGGATACGGACGCAGAGGTGGCGGGGGTCGTGGTGGCAGATGGCCTGGGAATGGGCCTTTCCGAGACCTCCCTCCATGGGAAAGGCCAGGATGGCTTTATGGACCCGGTTCTTGTTGGACTCTTGGATATTGGAGAGATTCTGGAGTGAGACCTCCATTTGTAGGTCAAACAACTCCAACAGATGAACGTGAGTCCTTACAGTATCAGAAAGGCGTATTAGAAACCCAGCTGAAATCACTCCAAGAGGCCTTTGAGAGAATTGAGCGTCGACTGAGCGAATTAGAAGAGAAAGAATGAGAGGGGGTGTTGTACTCCCACTTCATTCACTTGATACAAATTCAGTGATTTTGTCCCACATGCTCTTGAGTGAATGAGTTATCATATGATTGGGATCGAACTCGGGCAATGTTTTCGCAGCTACCATTGATTCAGTCATGATTGAATCAAATGGAATCTTACCCAGAAACTCCACTCCATTTTTGGCACATATCTGTTCAATTCGCTGAGTGTTTTCAGAATTTAGGTCACATTTGTTGACTAGGACCATTGTATGAACCCTGAACCGCTCCAAGAGTGTCATAACTCGTTCCATATCATGGATACCAGACAAGGTGGGTTCAGTCACTATTACCCCCAGTTTGATACCACTGACTGTGGCAATCACAGGACAACCGATTCCAGGCGACCCGTCGATTAGAGTGATGTCTTGGTCATTACTACGTGCAAGTTCCTGTGCTTGCCTCCGAACTTCGGTCACGAGCTTGCCAGAATTACCCTCGCCAGGGAGCAGTTTTGCGTGGGACATAGGACCAAAACGAGTCATGGATTCATAGAGAAATCCTGAAGTCCGAGGCTTCATCTCTATAGCTTTTTCAGGACAGATGTATGCACAAACTCCACATCCCTCGCAAGATATTGCATTGACTCTTGGGGGATGGATTGCCTCGAAACGGCACTTCTCTTCACATAGACCACATTCTGTACATGTTTCGGGATTAATCAATGCAACTTTAGAGCTTTGAAACTCTGCAGTCTTCTTCGTTTCAGGTTGAAGAAGGATGTGCAGATCGGGAGCGTCCACATCGCAATCCGCAGTGACAAGATTATGTGAGATTGCTGTGAAAGCTGCTGCTATCGTGGTCTTACCTGTACCACCTTTTCCACTAATAATCGCAATCTCAACGGCCATTTTGTGACAGCTCCTTTATGACTTCAAACAGCTGCTGGAATCGCTCTCTCCAGTCCGGCATTTCCTGGACGAAAGGCACACCATTGGAGTACAACTCAGCTATCTTCCGGTCAAATGGGATCTCAAGTAGAATCGGAATGCCCTTTGCATTACAGAATTCCTTCACCTCATCGTTCCCAACTCCCACACGATTCAATACGACACCATGGGGAATATCAAGCTCCTGAATGACGTCGACTGTCATTGAGAGATCATGAAATCCGAAGGGTGTGGGCTCCGTCACTAGCACAACGAAGTCACTGTCTTGCATCGTTTCGATGACTGGGCAGGCTGTGCCTGGTGGTGCATCAAGGATATTGATTTTCTTTCTGTCAATCTCATTCTTGACTGCCTTGATGACAGGGATTGCTATAGGCTCTCCAACATGTAGCTCTCCATATACAAGGTGAACACTGTCCCTATTCGTTCTGTGTAGCTTGCCAACTTCACGCGCCACCTCCTCGATTGCACCCTCAGGACACACCAGGAAGCATCCCCCACAAGAATGACAAATCTCTGGATAGACAAGTGGCTTCTTTCCAATGAAGATTGCGTTGAATTCACAGAAATCAGCACACATTGCACAGAGAGTGCATCTATCCGTATCAATCATAGGCATAGGTACTGTCACGGATTCGGTGTTTAGACTCTCAGGATGTAATAGAGTATGCGCATTAGGCTCCTCCACATCACAATCAAGAAGATTAGCATCTCCTATTGAAAGAGCCATATTCACGGCGACAGTGGTCTTTCCTGTGCCGCCTTTCCCAGATGCAACTGCAATTATCAAAACAGCCGGCCTCTGACCTATAGTCATTCATCGATGATGTGCTTGGGAACAGCCCTCTGTGAGCTCTTGGAGCTCATTTCGTTTGTATGCTTCCACTAGATTATCAATGAGGTTGCTATTTGCCTGTAATACTGCAATGTCTTCGCTCTGGAAGCTTGTTAGACCTCGAGGGCCCATGCCTTGCACAATCACCACGTTTGGCTCTAGACGCAATACATTGCTATGTGCATGGCCCTTGCCACCGGAATGCTCTCCAGTATTGGGATGCACTGATTTCTCTATAACGTTGCCGCTCTCATCAAGGTCGATTGCAGCAAAATAGGGTGCACGACCAAAATGTGCTGCAACAGATTGACCATCTGGATCTTCACATGGAAACAGTAGTCTACGTTTCATTCTTAGTATCCTCCTCTACGACCCCCCGAGCCTCTTCCTCGACCCATCCCTCTGCCCAGTCCCATATGAGCAGGGCCTGGGGAGGCTACTTCACTGAGCAAGCCTTCCTTGTAGGATTCGATTACGCTTCTGACGGTACCTGAATCTGCTTTCATTATTCGAATTCCAGCGTTTTGTAAAGCTGGGTATGCATTTGGACCAACGCTCCCAGTTATCACTACCTCAGCTCCGCTGGAAGCTATTTTTTGAGCGGCTCTCACTCCAGCTCCATGTGCACTTGAGAGGGCATCATTGCTAACTGCATCAAATTCCCCTGACTCCAGATCTACAAAGATAAAGTACATACATCTGCCAAATCGGTAATCCATGAGTGCATCCAATTCAGCGCCTTGAGAGGTCACACAGATTCTAGTCATATTCTCACATTCTTAATTCATTGCTAATAATGAATCCTGATTCAATATATATTATGAATCCCAATTCATAAAAATGGTTCGGTAGAAACAAGACCTTAACAGTTTAATTCGGCTTATGACCTGTGTATGAATGGAGAAAGGAATAATGGGATTCAGTGTTGGAATAGTCGGAAAGCCGTCATGTGGCAAGACTTCCTTCACCAATGCTGCATGTATGACTAATTTCAAGGAGGGGAGCTATCCGTTCACCACAATCAAGGCGAATGTGGGGGTGACACACGTCAGGACACCCTGCGCCTGTGGAGATTTTGATATAGAAGATAATCCACAGAACTCGGTCTGTATCGAACGAGTCAGACTTGTGCCTATCAAACTGATTGATGTTGCAGGTCTTGTGCCTGGTGCCCACAAGGGAAGAGGGATGGGCAATCAGTTCTTAGATGACCTAAGACAGGCTGATGTACTGATACATATTGTTGATGCCAGCGGTGCGTTGGATGCAGAGGGGCAGGAGGTTTCTGCTGGAAGTCATGACCCAATTGATGATGTGAGATTCCTTGAGGATGAGATCACTGAGTGGGTGTTAGCAATCATCCAGAAAGACTGGCGGAGAATGACTGGACGTGTGAGAGTAGAGGGAGCCAAACTGGATGAGATTCTGTTGGAGAAGCTGTCCGGATTGATGGTCTCCCGCAAACATATTCTGAAAGCACTTAGAGAGTCAGAGCTAAAGGCTGAGGCTGCTGATAAATGGACAGAGGAAGAGCTCAGGAGCTTTGCATCTACTCTCTGGCATGTTGCCAAACCCTTGATAATTGCGGCAAATAAGATTGACAGACCAAATGCTGAGGAGAATTATGAAAGATTGAAGGAGGCATTCCCCGATCTTCTTGTGGTCCCAGTTAGTGCCCTAGCTGAAAAAGTACTCAAGGATTTGGAAAGGAAATCTGTGATTAAGTACATTCCGGGTGACGATGATTTCGAGATTCTCAAGGGTGACGACTTGAAGGATGCTGAGGTTGAACAGCTTAAGAAGCTTAGAGAGCACATTCTCAAAAAGTACGGTGGTACAGGAGTCCAGAACATTCTGAATAGGGCCGTGTTTGAGTTTCTCAACATGATCACGATCTATCCTGTCCAAGATTCAAACTCTTTGACGGATGGTGATGGAAATGTCCTACCCGACGTCTATCTTGTCCCTGAAGGTACAACAGCCAAGGAGTTTGCTGGACATATTCATACCGACCTGATGGAATCATTCATCCATGCAATAGATGCACGTACAAAGATGAGAATCTCTGACAAACATGTCCTCAAGGACCGTGACGTAATCTGCATTGTATCAGCAAAATGAGAATGAAAACAAGCTGGTAATCCCTGTTGTGTGAAAGACCACTGTTTGCACAGTCCAATTTAAATTCCTATGAATAATGTACAGAATGTGCACACCTTCTGGCCTCCCTTTTGCAATTCTGTGACGGCTTTGGGCATCTCAAATGTTGTGCGATTTCTCAGTTGCTGTATTCACTAGTTCCTGTCGAAAACAAGCTATGGTGAAGCATATGGAGATCT
The DNA here is from genome assembly GCA_029856425.1 of Candidatus Thorarchaeota archaeon. Lineage (GTDB taxonomy): Archaea > Asgardarchaeota > Thorarchaeia > Thorarchaeales > Thorarchaeaceae > SMTZ1-83. Next base: position 7,885 of record JAHQWZ010000010.1, on the reverse strand, counting down.
TTCTTACACTTAATGATGCCAAGGCACACGGTACTTACCTCGCGAGAGGAGGAAGGGCGCCTACAATCTATGAACTTGGCACTGGTGAGTATGTAACAGTACGGAAAGGCAGGTGGCCCCCACCGAATTCGTTCCCCATTCTAAAATGGTCGGGAGCGTCTGATGAATGGATACCGATCCTCACTCGGTTAGACAGTGTCAGCCGAGCCCAAGAGGCCTGCGGGTTGTTTAATCTGCTTGGGCATGAACCAATCATTGTGGAATTTCCCGGAATCACCTATGATGTCTTTTTGAAAGAAGACCATGTTCCAAGCGGTGCTTGGATTATCCTTGAGTCGGATGGGGAAACATCTGTGCGTCATCTCCAGCATCCCAGATTCTACGATGAGGAGGAGTCTGAGAGTATCAACATTCAGCTCAATACGACATAAATGAACTAAGCCTGCAGGTGTTCACCAAGCGACCAGTATTCTCCATTCAGTGGAAGATATGTGAAAAGCCGTGCCTCTGATGGGATGAATCGTCCCTTATCGTCAAGAACAGACTCGTCTATATGCACTGCAACAACCTCAGCTGTAAACACGTCATGTGCTCCGGCGTTTTCAACTTTGATGACCTTACATTCAATATTGATGGGACATTCCCCAATCATCGGTGATTGGACCTTTGTTGCAGGAACAGGTGTGAGATTACATTCTTTGAACTTGTCAAAATCACGTCCGGATTTGGTCCCGGCAAACTCGGCAGCATCAATCTGATCAATCGAAGGGATGTTTAGCACAAAGTCACCGGCATTCTTCACCATCTCGTAGCTATGTCTCTGAGGTCTGATTCCAGCAACGACTGTAGGTGGCTTACTGCATACATTCGCCACCCAGGACAGAGTAATAATATTCGACTTTTCTTCGCCAGCCACACTAAGGAGAACCACCGGACAGGGCACCACAGCAGTAGTTGGCTTCAATTCTTTCTTCATAATATTGCGGGAGATGGTAGGTGCTTAAGAAAATGTCGTGGCGCCAAGTTTAAGATGAACCTCCTACCGGCCAAGCTCACTTATTCGGAGGGTATCTGATAATGGTGCGAATACTCATTGCCGATCCTGTTGAAGAGTCTGCTATTGCAAAGATGAAGGACGCAGGACACGAAGTTGTAATTAGAAACAGCGAAACTGATGGGTCTGTTGAGGACCAGATAAAGGGATTCGACTGCATTGTTGTTCGTAGTGCCACAAAAGTGAACAAGAGTGTCATTGATGCGGCAGATAGCCTGAAGCTTGTTGTGAGAGCAGGTGTAGGACTAGACAATGTGGACCTTGACGCCGCTAAAGAAAAAGGTGTGAAAGTGCTGAATACCCCTGAGGCGCCAAGTGTTTCAGTAGCGGAGATGGTGATAGCACTTATGTTTGCGCTTGCGCGACAAGTGACCTTTGCAGACAGTTCAATGAAAGATGAGCGTTGGGAGAAAAAGAAGCTCAAAGGTACTGAACTCTGGCAGAAGACGCTGGGAATCATAGGTTTTGGTAGGATAGGATGTGAGGTTGCCAAGAGAGCAAGAGCTCTTGAGATGAAGGTCCTAGCATCTGATGTCGTCGATATTGACTTAGCATGCGTGGAATACGATGCTGAAAGAACGGACACGGAAGACTTGCTCAAACGTGCCGATTACGTGACTCTACATGTGCCTCTGGTGCCCGCAACAAAGGGTATGATTGGTGAAAAGGAACTGATGATGATGAAGGAAACGGCATTTCTCATCAACACGGCTCGTGGAGGAGTTGTAGACGAGCAGGCTCTTCTCAAAGCGCTTGACGAGAATCAGATTGCAGGTGCTGCACTTGATGTCTTCGAGATGGAACCGCCTGCGGATTGGAAGCTTGTCAAGCACCCGAAAATAATCGCTACACCACATGTATCATCTTCTACCTTAGAGGCTCAGGATAGGGTCGGTGATCTGACAGCTGAAAAGGTAATTGCAGAGTTTAAATGAGAAGTCATTGCAGTTAGGAGCCAAGTTGGGCCAATCGCTACACCTAAAAGTAAATGAAAAGGGAGAAGCACTGGCTGAAGAGCCACACCATTTCCTTTGTTTCGGCGGATACGTCCGCAAGGGATGTGGCCCGCAGGGGCTGAACCACAAACAAAGCGAATGAATTACAGCAAAGGATGGTAGTTTCATGCCTACAGCATACAGGTACATGAATGAGAGTTGGATTAAGGAACAGAATGAGCGTTCCGAGATAGTGAGGAGCAGGCTGATTGTCTGGAGAAAACAGGGCACTGTTGTTAGACTGGAAAGGCCAACAAGACTGGGTCGTGCACGGTCACTTGGTTACAAGGCAAAGCAGGGCTACGTTGTGACCAGAATCAAAACTGGAAGAGGACCAAGGGAGAGACCGAGACCACGAATGGGAAGAAAGCCAAGAAGTATGGGTGTCACAAAGTATACACCACAGAAGTCCCGTCGATGGATTGCCGAGGAAAGAGCAGCTCAGAAGTATCCAAACTTGCGTGTTCTCAACTCCTATTGGGTAGGGTCTGACCACAAGTGGGTCTGGCACGAGATCATCATGGTGGATCCAAACCATCCAGTGATCTACAATGACCCAGAGATTAACTGGATCTGTGACCCTGTTCAGAAAGGTAGAGAGAGTCGAGGGCTCACCTCAGCTGGAAAGCGTAGTAGAGGGCTGAGGAGAAAGGGTAGGGGTGCTGAAAAGATCAGACCGTCCCTTGGTGCGAAAGGTAATCTAGGCAAATAACTCAAAGGCTCCCAGTGGGGACTCTTGTATGCCATTCATCAACAGAATCGAAACACGTGCGTATTCAAGGGGCACTGAAATAGTCGAGAGGGTAAAAGAGGCTGTACTGAATCTCTATCCAGAAGATGTGCGTGAATCTGTAAATATTGCAACTGAGTCAACAGAAAGCCATAGGAACACGGAGATAATTGTAGTTCATGCATTCATTGAGAATAGACAGTTATGTGAGCGAACATTCGCGCGGATTATGGAGAGTCTGTCTGACCAGGACAAGAAATTCCTAGGAAAGACACTCCCCCAAAGGCTGGACGACCAGTGCGTTCTTTTTCTCAGGATTGATAAGCAGGCATCGTTTCTTGGTGAAACAAGACTTGCTAGTGACTCTGATGTGATTAGTGTCAGAGTTCATCTGAGAGAGTATCCAAGGTGTCTTCGCTCAGAGACGGAGGCATTCCTGACTGAGCAACTGCAGTAACTCCGAGGTGAACTAATGCTGATAGACTTGAATGTGAGAGTTCCAACTTTAGAAAGCTTGGAATCTTTTATTGAAATGGGAAACAGACTTGGACTAACAGGCTTTGCCACCTTTCTGCAGAGGAAGACTCCCTTCGAAACTCTGGACAGTGGAATGAATCTATTTGCAAGGACTGATTTGCCTGAGAGTGGTCTCAGGTCTGCAAAAGCAACTCTAAAGGAAACTCGTTCAAGGTCTGCCATAATTGCGGCCCCTCTTCGTGGAATAGATATGGCAAATTGGGCTGCCGAGGATGAACGAGTAGACCTCTTGACAATTGATGAACCACTTAAGGATTTCATTCTTCGAGAGAGCACAGCGAAACTTGCGGCTTCTTCAGGCACAGCGCTTGAGGTCTTAATAGAGCCGCTTTTGAACTCGTTTGGATTGGCAAGATCCAAAGTTGTCAAAGTCCTCAGAGAGAATGTACAGACTGCTATTGATGCAGGAATGCAGGTCATTCTGTCAAGCGGAGCAAAGGTAGTAATGTCCATGAGGTCAGCAACCGCAATGCAATATGCTGGATTGTTGCTTGGTCTAGACTGGCATTACGCAAAGATAGCAGTTCATGAGAGTCCTCAGTATGTAATTGATAGAAACAGAAAACGGCTGAGTCCCAACTTTGTATCACCCGGCGTTGAGATTGTCCAAAAAGGTGAGTTGGAATGAAGATCCGGAGAAGACGCTATCTTAGGTTTTGTCTGCACAGAGATGGTGATCCACCTAGTGAGAAGCAACTTACAAGAGAGATTAGGAGAAACTTGCTCTCTCTGTACGGAGAGATAGCGGTTGCCGACTCCAGACTCTATCTGACTGAGTACAATGAAGACAGTGGCGTTGGCATACTCCAATGCAATGCAGCACTATTAGAAAAGGTGATCACGTCTGCGGTCCTAATTGGTTCCATAGAAAAGACACTTGTGTCTTTTGAGCCCAAGAAAACATCAGGTACTCTCAAGGGAGTCAGGTCTTGAATCAAGCTCTAGGTCAGAATTAGATCTACTTCCTCTAGGTTGTCATCCAGAATGTAAGCACGGCTTACCCAACTACCTGTCAGTTTTGAGGAAATCAACCAGACCACTGGATTCAGACGCATGTTTTGCAGGTCACGAGATGAGGGCTTGGGGGGAGCAGGATGGGAATGAAAAATGCCCACTAAGTCTTCTTCACGCTCTTCGGCCTCTACAAGAAGCTTGTATTCTGCTTCCGGGTCTATTGAGAAGGATGTTCTTGACTCAGCGATGTTATATACGATCTCGATATGACTGACAACTACCTCATTGTCCTGAACGCGGCCGAATAGAAGAGCGGCAGCCTCGAACGGCAGACTCCGTTCAGCATGGTTATGTAATCTAATCAGATCATTCTCAGAAAGGCGCAGCACAAGTTGCACCGTTGCTCACCATGTCATTAGAAAGGAGGTTTGATGTCTTCGAGAACGATACAGGTTTCTATATCACCCACACCGGTGACCTTTCCCAGTTTTAGCTCGAGAAACTCTCTGAGATTTGATAGGTCATCTACAGTGACCTTCAGCATTATTCCACATGCACCATCCAAGAAGTAGGCCTCGTCCACTTCACTGAAATGCTGCACTTTCTTCGAGATGACGGTCGCCTCTTTCATCACAGTCTTGACACGAATGATGGCACGAATCCTGCGTCCCATTTTCATTGGATCCAGAACGACGGTGAATTTCTTGATATACCCCTCATCGATGAGTCGTTTTACTCTACGACGTATAGTCACCTCAGTCCTCTCTGCAGCATCAGCGATTTCGCTATATGATCTGCGTCCGTCTTCCTGTAGCATCGATATGATTTGCTCGTCAATGTCGTCAAGTGTCATTGGTATTAGGCTCCATTATGGACCAAATCAAAGAAAAATGCTTGTTATTGTACATATATATTAGCTGCTATGTACGAACTCGGAATTAGAAATGTTCGAAATCGCCGATTAATGACTCGACACACCTGAATCGGTGGCTGTTTTACAACACTTTGAGTTCATCTTCCAGAATTGAATCTTCATTTGCTGACATCACAGCGTAGAGCTCTATGTGTTCTTGAAGAGCCGGGGAACTTCTAATCTTCTTCTCTAGGAGCTCCTGAATCTGGAATATGCCCGATGCATTAGTCATTATGACTTCAATACGTACGGTCTTCTCCTCTCCTTTGCGAATGTTGACCCTCTCAATTGCCATGGCTGATGCCGAATGGATATTCACACTGCCAGCCTCGAACGGAATTCTTGCACGACCCTTTGTCATGTCCAATGCGTCTGCGATTCCTACAATGCCAGCTTCCACTGTCAGTGGTGAAGCTGCAATATCATGAGTATATATTGCATGTTGAATGTGTCCACGTACATGGACTTGTTTATGGGCGTCGTTTGGATATACCTTAGCAAGAATCCTGTCTAGTATGGGTGTTGCCAAGAACACTGTGAAAATATCATGGTTTGAACGAGCGACTACCATTCCTATGTCGTGAAGGTAACAACCTAGAAACACTATCAGCTCCGCGTCTTGAATTGTGCCTGTTTCTTCCTGTACTATTGATGGTTGAAGACCCTCAACGACTGCTCTAAAGAGGCGGACTCCATTCTGTGCGACAATCAATGAGTGAGTATGTCCATGATCGGAATACCCCATTCTGTCTATGGCCATACGATTCGAATCTTCAAGTAGAGTCTGAACCTCTACGTCCTTCTCAAGCTCGTCAAATGCAATCGCGCATAATTCATTCTTCCCTATTTCCTTGCGCACTCTCGATTTCAGGCTGAATCTTTGTCGTTGGGGTTTTGCCATTTGCTTAGCACCCTCTCTTCTGTTGATTTGCTTCATCTTTATTCTTCCCCTCACTGTGATTTGATTTTAGAGGTGTAACTTGAGTGCCTTTCTATTCGAATATCCCCACTGGGTAATATATTGTAAAGGCCTGAGTGTTCTTATCGCGAAACGAAGAACACAAAGTAGTCATCTTACTCTCTAGTTCACTGTAGCTGTGTTAATGTATCTATTTCTATGTATGGATTGGTGAGCTCCGTAGTGGCATCAAGATGTAACTGAAACCGGAGTTTCTTCATGAGCGCTTGTTACTGTGTATGCTTGCGGATGACGCTGTTGATATGTATAATATCCGGCTAGTATTAGCAGATAGATAACGTAGCCAGTCACCTCTAGCAATGATGGGTTCCCATTGTATCCAAACATGGCTTTTAGCAATCCACCAATCAGACCATTGTCATGAAGTAACGGATAGCTTCCATCAGGAAGAACCGGAGGGTTGATGTTCCACACCTCAAGGGGTCCAATAAGGAGAAGACCAGCCTCTTGCAGTTCATGAATGCCATAGGCAACCATTCCAGCAGCCACTAGGATGAGAATAGCCGATGTCCATTTGAAGAACGATCTCAGACTTATCCTCAACGAACCCTGATAGATTCCAAGGCCTAGGACTACAGCAATCAGCAATCCAATAGTCACTCCCAGGTATACCTGTAGTCCGTCCTGAATGACCAGAGCCATGCTGAACAATACCAATTCCACTCCCTCACGCATCACGAGGGCGAAGCTCAGAAGTGCTACTCCAACACCACTCTGGCTCAGAGATTTTCTCTCGACTGAGTCTTCTATGTCTGAGGACACTTTGGGTCCTGCTTTCCACATCCACAAGATCATGGTTGTCAAGAGAAGTGCCGCTATGAGAACAACGAATCCTTCAAAGGTAGCCAGTACAGGACCTTCAAGAATGCCCCACACGAAGCCCATGAGAAGTGCAATTCCCACACTGGAAATCAGAGCCACACCTGCTCCACCCAGAACGAATCGCCGCAAATCACCCCTGTTCGTTTTACGCAGATAGGACAGCATAATCGCGATGACGAGAGCAGCCTCTATACCTTCTCGTAATGAAATGATTGTTGGCGCGATTATCATTGTTAGACATGTCTAAATTATTCACAATAGTTAAATAGACTTCCGATATGGACCAATCTTCTATTTCCGAATTCTTGTGACCGTGCCATCAGTGTTTTCTAGAATGCTTGCAGGCCTTATTCTCAATAGATGATGGTCTGTTCCTCCACCTCCAACCACCTCTTCCATCGCCATCACATTGGGATCGATGAGAGTCTTAGCGTCAGGAATTGAAACCGGAGGGGTTCCTCCAACCTCATAACCAGTCAATCTGACTGCGTCTTCAGGCGTTGCTAGAGTTGGAGGAGGAATGCTCAGTGCCCTGCCTACTCTCTTCGAGCTTGCACGGTCTGTCCCCTTTACTATGGCGAGAATCGGTTTCTCCTCGGAATCAATGAAAACTACAGTCTTGATAAACCGGTCAGGCGGTAAACCAAGCTCTTGCGAGGCCTCTGCAACAGACCGCACTCTACCACTCATTGGCAATATCTCTGCATCGATGCCGTGCTCATCGAGATGCCTTTGAAGATTGGTATTATCCATGTGGGATGCCTCCTTGAATCATTTCTAGCTGGATACCTCTACCCAGATTGGACCTGCATAAGTGATTCGCCCGTTGTTGCCTACAATGCGAATCAGATAGAAATCTGCGCCAGCAGTGGTCAATTCAAGAGGGTCTATGGGATTATCA
>JAHQWZ010000284.1 GCA_029856425.1 Candidatus Thorarchaeota archaeon | reverse complement strand
CCATTCTGGAACCCTCTGTTTTTGTAGATTAGAGGGTATGCGGAAATTCTAACGTATTAGCGGCTTCTGGTCTAAATAGAAATCCTTTCCATTCATTATACTCTATAATAGATTCGTCACGAATATGCGGGGAGAGGGCCCCTTGATTATACACCAACATATCCTCGCGATGTTCTGGCGAAACCATTTACGATTACAACTACCAAGATTAACAACAGCACGGCTGAAAACTCTGCTGAAGGATTAAGGATAACTAGTACTGTAAAGGCAAGAGTCGTCAGGCCAACTACAATCTGTAGGATTCGAGCCCACATTTGAACGTCCTTCTCGATTATTCCAATTGAAACCCGAGCTAGTCCCATTATCATCCATGCGGTGGCGAGGAGTGCCAACAAGTATTCGTCTGGAAATCCAATGTTGAAGATGATTATCGATGCCGTACCAACTCCAATGAGTCCTGCGACCAGATTAATTACACGACGCGAAGTGCCCTTTGGCTTGATAGTCGCGGCCCTTGCGAATCGAGCGAACCCTACCATGAATAATGCGGTTGTGAGAAGAATGAGAATCGCAATGCTGGATGTTACAAGCCCGAGGAGGACGAGCCCACACAAAGCGATCGAAAGCGCACCTACAAGAACATCCATAGCTCGAAGCCAGTTGGGAATGACAACTTCCTCCATGATTGAACTCTCCACGAATCAAGTTTGGTCAGCATTGGTGCTGTATCTCTTATTAAAGAGATATCTCTTTTTTAGGATTCCTAATGATGCCCCACAGTCCTTTTTCATTGCATTGTCTTAAGGACATGTTTCAGATATTTCGCAGATTGATTGATCTCTCTCAAGGATTCATCACTGTGTTGAGGGAATCTTAATGCCATTCCTTGGTAGAAGAACATGAGCTGCGCAAAACGAGCAGCAGTGAAGAGGTCAAGAAACTCCAAGTTCGATTCTGGCATTATGCTAGTTTTTTGATATCCTTCAATCAACGCATCCTTCATCTTCAGCGATTTGCCTCCACAATCAAGCATGTAATGGGCTAGCACTACTCCTAAGTCGAATATCCAGTAGCCGAATCCACAATCGTCAAAGTCAAATGGGCGTGCTTTCCCGCATCGAAATACAACATTCCCAAGGTCTGCATGAATCAATCCATAGGAATGCTTACCCTTCCCCAACTGCTTGCTAGCATCCTCAATACGCTCCAATACATCTTTGAACGCTTGCTGATGTTTCTTCGGAATGGTCTCACGTGCGTCTTGTGCAACAAAACCATACTCGAATCCATCTCCAAAGAGCCCCTCCCAATCCCAATGAGGGCGCTTGAAATTCTTGGGTTTCTTCCACAGCATTGACTGTTCATGCAATTTTCCAGCTACTTCACCCAATGATTTAAAGTGCCTAGGACGTAACCCCTTCTCTAGGACTCTACCTTCAACCCAACTAAGAAGAGTGCAGTTCCTTTCTCTTGGAACATCGTAATCCCCCTCAACTACTGTCAACCAATCGCCATCTGCGTTCATGAAGGGTTTCGGCACATCAAAACCCGCTTCACACAAAGCGGACAACCATTCCAACTCAGAACGGATGTATTCGGGTTTCATGTATCCAGGCTGATGTAGTCTCAATGCATAGCGTCCATGGGGAATGTCAAATTCCGACTCTCTACTAGCTGAAACTACGACCTGATACAGTCCATTGCCACTATAACTCTTGAATTTGAGTTCAGCCCTCTCCAACCCATAATTCTCTAGCGCCCTCGTCGCAAGATTTCTTAGCCTAAGTAAGAACGCTCGATAACTCACCCGATTTCCTGACATTCTGTTTAGCACCTTTCCATTCTTCTGGCTCCCAAATTAAAATCACTTTCCAGACTAGTGCTATTTTTCAAGAAAGAACCCCAAGGACCATGGATTCACCTAATCCCAGAAGTGACCTTGGTCTTGGTTAACAACTCATTGTTGTGAGCCTCATGGCGTTCTTAGTTCTTTTCCATTATAGCACGTATTTTCAACGCAATGAATACCAAAAGACTTGAGAGTGACCCGAATTTCATTCACAATCGCTGTGCCATCTCTCCTAATCTCCGAGCGAGAGTACCAATGTTGGTCCCCTCCTTTGAACTTACTAGTAGAAAGTCAATTCCGTGACGTGATGTAATCTCATGAATTGCATCGTAGTCAACGTCATCACATAAATCGAGTTTTGTCCCCACGAATAGCTTTCTTTCTGGGGGTATATTGCTAACCATCCCCACCCACTCCTCAACAGCTAGTAATGAATCAAATGATGAGCAGTCGAACACAATTAATGCAATCTTTGCTCCGGTTACGATTGCGGCTTGGAAGAACTTGAATTCCTCCTGTTCATGGAATTCGAAGAGCGATGCTTCAATTGAGGTCAACTCATCTATTGAGATCATCCAAGAAGCGACGTCAAAACCCATTGCCATTGATGTATCGATGAATGCACCAGAAACCAATTTGGCAATCAGTGTGCTTTTGCCTGCATCCATTGCTCCAATGACCGCTAGTTTCACGATACCGGGTTTACTATCTGTCAATTCACAAATATTGTAAATCTCGTTCGATATTACGTTATCTCGGACTTAGGTGAGGCTAAAATCCAATCCAAGATGCTTCGTATGGAGTACAACTCAGACTAGGCCGTTTCTATTAGAATTCTACTTTGCTTTCTCTTGCTGAGCCTGTTTCTCCTTCTCCAGATCGCGAACACGCTTCTCAACAGTGGATTCTGCCTTGCTTATGCTCTTCTGAATTTTGTCAATCCTCTTCTGTCTGGTAGAAATCTCTTTTTTCTTGCGATCTTCTGCTGCATGATATTCCCTATCGGCTGCATTCCATTCCTCTTTTGCGAGACGTGCCTGTTCCTGAATGCTCTCGTAATGGATTCTCTTCACTTCAGATGAGTTCCTACAATTCTGGACATCATTATCTAGATGCGCCGTTACGGTTTCCAAATCTGTGGTTGCCTGTTTCAGTTCGAGGAACAGATGCCTCAGGTCGGTCAATGTACCACTTATCTTCTTATCATTGAGGTACTCAGGGTCGGGAATTTTCATCTCAATTACTTCAACTTCTGGGACCACCTGTTGAACAGATATGCTAGCTGGCGCTGGAACTGGGGCTGGAGCTGCTGGTGCAGGTGGTGGTGCGGGTGGTGGTGCAGGT
>JAHQWZ010000283.1 GCA_029856425.1 Candidatus Thorarchaeota archaeon | reverse complement strand
GGCGTAAGGTCTGAGAGTGCAGCCGAGCCTCCTCGTTGTAATATCGCTGTAGGTCGCACCGACGGGTCTCCTGCTACCGTCGATAGCCCTGCCAGAATCAACACAAATGCCAGTGCCAAGAGAATATGTCTGTGTTTCAAATTGCACTCTCTCCTGTTACAGATGTTTTCCATGGTTTGACTTGGAAGTAGTCAAAGAAGTCGGCCTCCACAACGGAGATCTCATCAAAGGGAACTTTCCTCTCATTCATCACCCTGATGAGTGGGAGAATCTGTTCACTCGGGTTATCGATAAACAGCTTCATGGCATTCCTTCCTGCCATGGCCGTGTACTGCACGCCCGGCGCTGTGGCTAGGCGTTCTAATATTGAAGGTGATAGTCTGGGCAATACAACCCTGATGCTCTCTCCCTTCCCTGGGAGTGTGGATATCAGTTCCTCAGGTGTACCGAACTGGCTGACTAGTCCGTCTTCGAGCAAGCACACACGTGTACAGTAATCAACAATTTCAAGGTCATGCGAGATAATGACCATGGTCGTTCCCAGCTTGTAATTGAGCTCCTTCAGATAGTTCAGGGTCTCGTGTCTTAGGTGAGCATCCAGACCAGTTGTGGGTTCGTCGAGAAGAAGAACCGGGGGGTCATGTATCATCCCTAGACATATAGAAACTCTCTTTCTCTCGCCTCCTGATAGGCGCTTCACTGCCTTGGTCATGAGTTCCTCATCGAATCCAAGAATCTCTAACACATTCCTGGCGCGTTCCTCAATTTCCTTTGGCCGCATTCCAAAGCATCGACCGAAGAACTCAGCATTCTGTAGTGCAGTGAAGTCATAGTAAAGACTCAGATGTTCAAGCTGAGGGACATATCCGACAAGAAGGCTGATGAGCCTCTCTTCCTTTGTCACGTCATACCCTCCAACATAAGCCTGTCCTTCTGTTGGACCGATCTGGCCAGTAAGAACTCTCAGAACCGTCGTCTTGCCGGCACCTGAGGCGCCAATTATACCTAGGAACTCCTTCTTATTGGCAAAGAACGAAACGCCCTTGAGTGCATAGAAATCTCCAAAGGCTACCTTGAGGTCAAGGATGTCAATCTCTCTTTCTGGATGCGGCGCTTTATCCGGCGACTCAAACACCTCCGACCTTGTCGCTAACCCTTTCGAACAGCCTACGTCCTTCTTCTACAGTGATCATGAGACCCCGAAGTGCCTCTATCTTTTGAAGACGGTCTAGGTCTTCTCTCTGAATCAACAATTCTATTTGAGTGAATGCTGCAAGAAGCGTATTTAGAGTATTGTCTATCTCCCGAACTAGTTCTGTGTCAATCTCAACAATACGCATTCTCTTCCGCTGCCTTCGTCGGTTGTAGAACAAGCCCGCAATTAATGAAAAGAAAACACCAACAGATGTTATCATTGCAACCTGTGCTAGCGTCAACAAGAGACCTGGACCCGGTGTAGTTGGGGTCACATTGGGGTCATAAAGCTCGAAGGTGATCCCTGCATAGGTGTTAGCATAGTCCTTCTCTCCTAGGATGATAAAGATTCCATGGACAACGCCTTCACCTGTCCAGTAAGTCGGAATGAATTGAGATGAATACAGCCCATTTCCGACAAATCCTGCAATGAAGAAAGCCAGTGTGCCGTTAGGGAGTTCGAATGCAATAGCAACAAAGAGATCATTTACAGGATTGTCGTAATAGTCTGTGACATAGAGATTGAGATACACACTCTGACCAGATGGATATCGTGTAGTGTCCTCTGCAAGACTGGCTACTCCTGTTAGAGTGTTCAGAAGTAGATACTCGATAAGGTTGTCAAGTAGGATGCTGTTATTACACTTGATGAGATTCTTGTTCATGAAAATCTTGGATGAACCAAAGAGCACCAGTTCAGGCGGAGTTCTATCGATAAGCACCACTGACTTGTCCTGCACTCTTGCACAAGCCAAGGATTGGTTCTGCATGATGAAGGTTCCTTCTCCCAACCAGATAGAATCCACCCCTGAGCCAAGGAAAGAACTTTGAACAATATCTGTTGTGTTTTCCTGTGAATGCTCGCCTTGCATATAGTAGCCATACGGCGCAAGAAGTTGATTAATGCCGGTTAGATTTGCATTGTCCTCGACATCACCGAAGATGATCAGCTTGCCCCCATTGGCTGTGTAATTTCGCAAGATACTGACTTCCGTGCCGTTGAATCCCTCTGTGGGGCTAAACATCACTACAGCAGCGAATTGGGTCAGCAGTCCCTCACTAATCTCGACCCCTGGAGTCTCAACAAGATCCAAGCCTCTGGCACCCATTTCCTTCTTAAGATTTGAGAGGCCCGAGAATGTGGTCATCCTGAAGGAGTCTAGTAATCCTGTCAATGAACCTAGATCACTGAGGTCTCCAAGGCTGAAGCCTCCACTCAACAGGTCGTCGTTCCCTTCATCATCCTGCATGGAGGCTGGAAGGCTTCCCATGCCATTTTCGGCATCAATTCCAATGTCAAAGCCCCCGCCAAGCCCGCCAAAGGACAGACCGCCTCCGTGTGATGTATCAAGCAACAACATTGCCCTTGGATACCTTAGTTCTCTTTCCAAAGTGAGATTTGTTGTCCAGCCCTGGTCAGTTTCGATGACATAATCGCATCTATGATACCCATCTATTGTGATTGGAGGAGCAAGGAGGAATAATGAGAAGTTATAGTATCCGACGACATTGTCCATACTGTTCAGAGTGACATTACCCCAGTCGCTTGCGTTGCCGTGCTTTTGCACTGTGAGATTTCCTAGGGGTACATTGGTCGACACAATGAATGTATAGAGCCCAAAATCTGCGGGGAAGTTAATGTCAAACGGCGCAAATGGCAGTTCCTTTGGAAAGACTGATGAAGATGCTATCGGTGTGACCACGAACAGGTCCCGCATAATGAAATTATCAAGGAGTCCCAATATCGCTGAGAGATCTAATGAGCCAGAAAGCAATGAGCCTGTAGACAATGAGAGTGCATCATTGATATTTCCTGCTGTGACCCAATAAACTGTGCTCATCCCCATCTTCTCAGGACTCCACTCCGCGGTCATTGTGACTGCTTGGAATGGTTCCACCCCATCAAATGAGAATATGCGACCATACAAGGATTCTCCATCATCCTCTTCATGGAGTATGACCATGGCAGCCGTCACATCACTGATATTCCAGCCGATGTTCATCACG
>JAHQWZ010000282.1 GCA_029856425.1 Candidatus Thorarchaeota archaeon | reverse complement strand
CCCCCATTTCGATGTCCATGGCGCCTTTTATTGATTCTGAGTGCTCGAGTTTGTACGACCAAATCCCAAACATTCAAGTTGTGCCTTGCCACGCACGATCCACTTCAAATGTGATAATTTGGTTTAGGAGATTGCAATAATGGTGGAGAATATAGCTGTAATTGGCTGTGGAGCCGCAGGCGCCACTGCTGCACTGCAGGCACGAAAGCTCAATCGCGAAGCCAAGATATCCATCTTCAATTCAGAGCCTTACTCTCAGTACTCGCGTTGTGGTCTTCCATACACCATCTCTGGAAAGGTTGGTGACTTTCATGATTTAGTGCTGATGCCTCCTGATAATTGGGGTGCACTGAAGATAGATTCGAAACTCAATGCTACTGTTGATAAAATAGACCACAATGCGCGTGAGTTCCATTACATTGGCGATGAAGGCGAGGGCATTCAGGAATATGGCGTATTGATTTTCGCTACCGGAGCGAAAAATACTGATCCGCCCATAAAGGGGCTGGATAAGAAGCGCATCTATGGTCTTCGTACATTGGACGATGCCAAGGCTCTTGCAACTGAAGTCGGTAGGGCAAAGAAAGCAGTTGTAATTGGCGGTGGCCTAGTTGGTATGGAAGCAGCGGAGGCTTTCCACGAAAAGGGTCTAGCTGTGACTGTGGTTGAGTTTCTACCACATATTCTCCTTGCAATGATAGATCCCGACATGGCTGAGATTGTTGAGGACCACTGTAGGGAACATGGACTGAGAATTCTCAACAATACCGCTGCTCAAGAGATTCTAGGGAAGGACACTCCATCTGGCGTCGTTCTTAAGAATAGGGCAACTGAAGAGGAGTCTACTATAGATGCTGATATGGTAGTCGTGGCAACAGGAGTTCGTCCAGTTACTGACCTTGCTCAATCAATTGGTGTGGCAATTGGCCCAACTCGTGGTATAGTTGTTGATGATAGGATGAAGACGAATCTTGATGATGTATATGCATGCGGTGACTGTGTTGAGCATCAAGAGTTCATCACCAAAACCCCAATGGCAGGAGGTCTGGGGACAATTGCGGTAAGGCAGGGTAGAGTTGCCGGGATAAACGCAGCAGGAGGCGATGAGACATTTCCCGGAATTGTTGGTGCAAAAGTGACAAAGCTTTTTGGGCTTGAAATAGCAAGCACTGGTCTGACTGATGACATGGCTGAGCGACTGAAAGTTCCAATTGTTAAAGGATCAATAAAAGGCAGCACAAAGCCACCCTACTTCATCGGTGGTAAGGACCTCAAAGTAAAGGCTTACTTTAGCAAAGAGACTGGCAAGCTAGTAGGAGGTCAATTGGTAGGTCTTGAGGATGCAGCAATGCGAATCAATGTCATCACATTGGGTATTCAGCATGAAATCACTTCAGTAGATCTATTTGAATTCGAAAATTGCTACGCTCCAGCAATATGTGATACTTGGGACCCTCTAGTTGAAGCAGCAAATGCGGCTAGACGTCGGCTCAAGGTGTGATGATTTCAATATTCTCGAATGCATACTGGAACGAGCTCATCTGAGTGGGTGAGCTAGAAACGACTACAACTTCCCTTACCCTACTAGACCACCTTGAGTGAATGTAGATGGCCTTAGCAATCTCTTCCGCAACTTCCCAGCTGGGGACTCTTGAAACCTCTAGACCAAGCGTATAGAATCCAACAGAGGAGATATTTCGTCGTTCAGCAATCTCAAGGGCTTTCTTGGATGACTCGTAAATTGCCTCACGGCGGTTATCACTTGCGATTGTTAGCTCAGGCCAGAATTCGATGTTCTCTGATGAAGACGCTTCTTGTATTGCAAACCCCAATCCCTGGGTGGACCCTATAGCCCTTGATTTCACGGTGAGTTCAATCTTGCTATCATCATATGGTCCTAGGTGCACACCGATTCTGATTGAGCCAAAAGACCAGGCGTTCACTCGTCTTCCCTCATCATATCATCCATGACCTGCTCGATGAATGCATCTTCAATGGCCTTGGCAAAGAGATCGCACATGTCTTGATTGAGTCCTACTAATAATATCCTTTTGACAGAACGCGTGCTTCTTGTATAATCCGCAATCGACTCTGCAATGGCCTTCGCGGAGTCTTCTTCTGACAACCCACCTATACCTGCTCCGATTGCAGGTACCGCGATTTCCTCCAGCCCTTTATCACAAGCAATTTCCAGCGCTGCTGCGACAGAGGAACGAACATTCCAGTAGGTCGCGTTTCCACCTGGAGGCATTCCAGCACAGTGAATGACATGTCTTGCAGGGAGCTTTCCACCTGTTGTCAAGATGGCTTCTCCTGGCCTTATGGGGCCGAGCGAGATGGCCTCCTGTTCAATCTCTTTTCCTCCCTTCGCCTTGATTGCCCCGGCAACACCTCCACCCATCCAAAGGTCTGAGTTTGCAGCATTGATTATAGCGTCGACTCCCAAATCAGTGATGTCTCCAAGGTGAGTTCGGATAAGAACGCCGCCCACTTTCTTCTCCATTAAGGAATCCTCCTGTCCTCACAGTCCTCCGTAATAATACACCAACACGTAAAAGTATGTCGTGTCATCACAATCCTTTTTGGTGATATACTTCTGTCCTTACTGGGCGAGAATTCTGAAGGATATAGACCCGCTAGACGAAGCCAACATCATTTCCAAGTATGGAACGCCTAAGAAGATACAATTCGCAGCTGATTTTCTCGAGTTTGAGTGTAACTTGGTGAAAGAAAGCGCTTCAAAGGGTCGATATCATGACATAACATGCTTCATCCGCTGTGGCAACAAGTATGTTGGTATACAGAAGCACGCATACGCGGATACTGGTATATACCGTGCGCCTTCAGGCGGCGCCAACATGCAAGAGCCACTAGAAGTGGCCGCAAAGAGAGAGATGTACGAGGAGACAGGTTTCAAGATTCGTCTGCTACGATACGTTTTGGACTCTCGATTGGATGTCGTCTGTGAGGATGGCATAATCCCTTGGCGCTCGCTAGTATTTCTTGCAGAGATTGAAGATGGCGAGATGAATGCTATAGACACTTTTGAAATCTATGATGTTAAAACCATAAGCCGTGAGGAGATGCTTGGTCCCATTTGTAAGTTGATGGAAGACTCCGGATGGGGTGGGTTCAGGTACCGCGCGCACCTTACTAAGAGCTTCTTCAATGAACTTGATGCGCTCGATATATGAAAAAAGAAAGGATTGGCT
>JAHQWZ010000281.1 GCA_029856425.1 Candidatus Thorarchaeota archaeon | reverse complement strand
AGGTGGAGGTGCAGGTGTCTTCACGGGGGTAGAGGAAGGTGGTGGACCTGGAGGTTTGGCTACAGCGAGTTTCGGTGAAGGTGGTGCAACGGCAGTCGGTGGGGTTTCTGGAGCTTGCATTGGTTGGTTAGGGGGTGCGGGAGCTGTAGAGGGAGTTGGTTTATCTACTAGTGATGACTTAGAACCAAGGATTCCCTGCTCAAGGTCCTTGGGCGTAGGCATGGCTGGAGGTGCAGGCTGGGAAGGCATACCTGGATCAGTAGGTTCTGGTTGTGCTGGCATTGGTGGAGGCTGAGCTTCGAACTCTGCAGCAGACTCTAGGAGCTCTCTCACTTCGCTGGCTCTAAGCATCCGAGTTTCAACAATACCTTCACTGCCTTCTTCTATACCCACCTCTTCGGCTCTGGCAAAGGCCTCTCTAGCCTTTTCCAGTTCTGATTTAGCCTTGGGTGCGCTTGTTCTTACTCTATCTGTAGAAACCTCACTAGGCCTCACCCATTTGTCATCCGTAGTTGCGCTGACTCCATTGGTCGGAGAAGCTACTGTTGCCTTAGGTTGTGGCGCCGAGGTTGGCTTCGGAGCTTCAGGTTCGTCTGCGGAAATGAGTGACGCTCCACAGCGCAAACAGTATTTTCTGGTTGGGAGGTTTGCCTTTCCACACTTGGCACATGTTCTCAATATTTATTCATCCCCGCTTCTTCATACGCCAATTCAGTACGAAACTTATGCTGTAAAGGTTTTCTGAGGAGTATTCCCCCTCAAAAGCAATGCACAAGGCGCATTACTTGCTCATGTAGCGCCTGATTACAGGCGATATTTGAGTTTGGGCGTGTCCATGAGGCATGCCTCTTGAAAAAGTCCATGCACTGCAAAGATTAATTCCCCTTGGTCTTGGCCAGTCTCGATAGAAGAGAGATTTGCCCAATATGCAATGCTTCATGTTCCAGCAGATGGAACAGAATCCATTCAATACTCACCTCTGCGCTTCCCACGTCCACAAGTTTGTGCAGCTTGGAGTCATCGAGGTTTCTAAGTCTGGCAAAAACGTCGCTCCGGACTTCTATGAGCCTATCTATGTAGAACTGCAAGCCTTGCTTTGTCAGCTGAGGGATCTCCTCTCTCAGAGCAAATGCGTGTTTCCATTTCTCATAGTCCATCTCCTCTCCATCAATATCCTCGAATATCCATGACCACTCGACAGCTGCAATATGGAGGAGAAGCGTTCCTATTGTTTCAATTTTTTTCATGTCTGGAGAATAGTCTATCTCTGAATCAGTTAGGTCTTCTACCACACGCAGGAGGCGTCCACGTGTTCTAACCATCATTGAAAATAGGAGTGCAACTCGTGGGGATAAATCCCCCCGCCTGTCCAGTGTGATCAGGTCCTTTGACTCTTCTGACATGGCTCAGATGTGCAGATACTTGCAGATAATATCTTGTATCGACTACTGCTTATTACCTTGTGACTTGGTAGCTCTTGACCCGCTCGTAGAGACTATTGGCACTCCCCTTCTTCTCGAAGTGCTTTCGAATTGGTTGGACCAGCTTATCCAAGTGAATCGTCATTGCGTTCTTGAGATCCAGTGGGTGGAGGTCTCCAGCAATGTAGCTCCTCTCCAGTTCCTTGTACTTCCTGAACTCGGTGTCCCCTCCAAACTTTGCTTTTCGTTCCACTTTCATTGCATCAAAAGACCTGAAGACAATATGTTTCGCGTAGTCAAGAAGTGGGTTGCCCTTGACTTCCTTTGGGGGACAGTATGCCGCCATTATCTTGGACCGAATCTTATCCTCTGAATCATGAACAAATATGCTTGAGGACGGTTTGCTCTTGCTCATTTTCGTCTGAATCATATGCCAGTCTCGCCCAGCTTCATCGAGTCCCTCGGGCTCTATCGCACCCTCGAGATTGATTAGCATGTGATGACTGATTACGACAGGTTTCCAAAGACCTAGCTTCGGACCAACCTCTCTTGCGAGAATGTTTGCTCTTCGTTGATCCATACCTAATTGGGTTATGTCAGCCTCGAGATGAAAGATATCAGACGCTTGCATTACAGGATAGAAGTACTGGGCGACTTCTGACATTTCTCCTTCTCTTCTTCCCATGATTGTCAATGCTCGTGAAGCTCTAGCCACAGTGGTGACTTTTGCTATCCTTACAACTCTCTCCCAATATTCAATGGAATCCATGGCATCAGACGCAAACAGGAACTCGACCTTGTCACTGGGAACTCCAGCGGCTTTCCAGACCTCGATGAAATACTCCCCTGTTGTCTTTATCTTGTCCAAGTCGCCGCCCATCTTATTGTTAATCCACGCGAACCAGTCAGCAAGCCAAATCTTGAATTTGATTCCTGCTTTAATGAGGTCCTTCAATAGCAGTGGGCGATAGACACCAAATGGAAGATGTGCCATACCAGACGGTTCGAATCCATCATATGCGATCGGATTCTTTTTCTCTTCTAGTAGCTGACGAAGCTCTACCTTCGTGACTATCTCTTCACCAACTCCGGCAACTAATTTGAAGCGCTCTTCAAGGTCCATACTTTGAGGAGAGCTTGTGATGTTCTTAACTGTTGCCCGAAACCGATGGAAAAGCTCCTCTAGCTGACAGTTTATTACATTTCAGAGCGTATTGTGTTGAACTAGGACGCAAGGCAGGACTGCCGTGATGACTCACACTCACGACGAAGAACCACAAAGGACTTCCACCGACTCCTTGATGCCAACAAAGGTTTCGGGGTTTGAGGAGTGTGGGGCAATGTGGACATTCTATTCTGAAAGAGAACTCGCATTGGAAACTGCCATTCACAATCAAGTCCACGAGCTCGAGGTCTATGAGGCTTATCTCTTAGACAATGAGCGCCGTCATGATATGGGATATCCTTCAATCACCTTCGAGCAGTTCTTGGAATGTGTGAATCATACGATGCACTGCGTTCCTGATGGCAAAGACTGCAAAGAGTGACTACATCTTACGCTCATTGCACTGCCTTTCTTTCCACTACCTATTGAGTTTCCAGATTGTCAATGCTGTACATATTCAGGCAATGCAGTAGTGTTTATAGGTCCAATCCATAAACGTTCCATGATTGGTGACGTTTGATGTCTGATGCCGATTCCAGGAATCATCTCTCCATCTTCTGGGACTTTGAGAATGTCCATCAAGACTTTGGGACTCATAGAGAGATGACAGAGAGGATTCGCGATGCTG
>JAHQWZ010000280.1 GCA_029856425.1 Candidatus Thorarchaeota archaeon | reverse complement strand
TTTAGAGTTACATCCCAGCCACTGAGCTGAGCCAAGTCAGAGAGCGTCTTTCTAAATGAATCAAGCTCTGAGTCGACACTGCTTCTTGTTGACATTACCACCGATATCTCTGAATCATCGGTCCTTATTATCGCTAAGTTGTTTGAGGTCTCTACAAGACCTTCGACACTCGGTGAGAAGCGAATTGGACCATGAGAAATGACATTCACTGACTGAATGATCTTCTTTGACTCCTCCAGTGAGAAAGCTTGCGAGGGCCATGATTTAGTCCATTCAATCTTGACATCTGGCTCTAGAGGAACTGCGCCAGGTGCGGCAGATTTGTAGTATGCTAGAATGGCAGCACTTGATTCTTCGAGTATCTTTTCCGCGTCTGCAGTCCTACCAGTTTCAACAGCAAACTTAGCGATTGACTCTCTTGTTATTGCGTTATGCTTGCTCCCACCGTTCCAACTGCATAGGTGAACATTCATCTTCTCGACTATCTTTGTCAGCATTCTTGCAATCAGTTTGTTGGCATTCGCCCGAGGCTCATGAATATCAACTCCAGAATGGCCTCCAAATAGACCGGAAACAGACAGGTCATAGAATGTGGCCGCTCCAGTAACATCCTTCGTGGTAAGAGCCTTTGTAAGTATGGTATCCCCTCCCCCAGCTGAACCGATTGTGATGACACCTAGATCCTCTGAATCGATGTTTATCATCAGCTTGCTTTCAATACCAAGTTTTTCAATTTCAAGTCCAAATGCACCAACCAAGCCGGTCTCCTCATCCACTGTAAGAAGGACTTCAAGAGGCCCATGCTCAACATCGGAATCTAACACCAGAGCAAGTCCAATTGATGATCCAATCCCATTGTCAGCCCCAAGGGTTGTGCCATCAGCATCAACCCATTCTCCGTTGTCCTGTATTCTGACTGGTATTGGATTATTCTCGAAATCAAATCCATCAGGACGGTCGGTTTCACATACCATGTCCATATGGCCCTGAAGCAGGATTGGGGGAGCAGCCTTCATGCCTTTAGTTGCAGATTTCTTCACAAGGATGTTTCCAGTTGCATCTTCATGCAGAGTCAAAGACAGTCCAGCTTCATTGGATTTGGCGCGAACATACTCCTTAATCTCGGCACGAATCTTGTCCTCTTTCTTGGAGGCACGAGGGGTGCGAATAAACACCTCTTCGAATATCTGCCATACTAAATTGGGTTCGAGATTCTCTAGAACCATAGTGGCAATCACCCTGAACAGGCGAGAAATCCTCTCGACTATTAAGCTTCTGTTTCCACTCTATTTCCTCGGCAAGCTTTTCATTCGCTTTGCATAGTTGCATACCTTGCATCACAGGTGAGAGATACATGTTCTTTGACCCAAATATCACAACCCTCATACGGGATTTGCTGCCATGGGCAGGAGTCTTCTTTAGAATTGTAACAGAGTTGGGAGGAGAGATCTTCCTAATCTCAGTCCTTCTGATAGCTTTCTGGACCTATAGAAAAAGAGAGGCAACGATAATTACATTCATCCTGATCGTATCGATTGTGACCAATTACTGGTTGAAATATGCTATAGGGAACCCAAGGCCACCTGCAAGCTATTGGTACGGGGATATTGAGGCGATCGATTACAGTACGCCTAGCGGTCATGCACAGAATTCAGGGGCTCTATATTCATGGCTCGGAGCCAAAGTCAGGACTTGGTGGATGATTCTTACCTCGGTGATACTCATGTTTCTGATAGGCATATCGCGAGTCTACTTGGGAGTGCATTTCTTGGGCGATATCCTTCTCGGATGGGCAATTGGCATTGTCATTGGTCTTGCGGGATTCTACTTCGAGGCTCAAATATCCGATTTTGCATCGAGGACCAAGACTAAATATTGGTATCTACTTCTATTTAGCATCGGGTTCATCCTGATAGCACTGAGTTCAATCCTTCCATATCCAGGCGGAGAGAATTTCGGTGCATACGGTGGATTAACCATAGGCGTGGCTGTTGCATTCCCATTGGAGAAGAAGTATGTCAATTTCGATTTTGATGTTGGCAGGCCTCGTTTGGCTGCTCGAGTGATTATTGGTCTTGTGCTGGTCATAGGAGTTATGTTGGGTCTATCTCCATTCCTTCCGACATCCGAGATCTGGCTAAGAGCTCTTCGATATTTCACAGTCGTACTCGTAGGGATATTCCTGTGGCCGCTAATCTTCAAGAAGATAAGGCTTTGAATGCAACTAAAGAAGGGTTGATTTTTCGTAGGTCGAAGGTCAACCTATCCTACGATATTCCTCTGTCACTAAGCCCCACAGCAAATCAGGATTGTCACTGGAGATGGTTGTTCCTTTGTTGGCAAGATAGCACCAGCCAAATAATGAGTCGACTCTCATCTCCACATACTCTGGAACAAGTGACGCTACGTCTTCTTCATCACCAGCACTCAGTCTGAACAGCTGAAGCCATAGCTGGCTCTTCTTCCCGTGTTTCTTGGCGGTTTCTATAGTCTTTCTGGCTGATTCAATAGCCCACTCACGTTCCAGTCCAAAGACATGATAATAGGGATCTGTTGAAAACATGTCCACCTCCTTAATGGAAGCAATCCTGTCCCAATTAGGAGTTCCAAGAAACTCAAAATCAGCGGGAATGATGCATACACAGACATCTGCCTTTGCATTCGCATTCTTCACTCTCTGGCAGGTTTCCACGAGGAACTGATGCATATTGTCCTCACGAAAGCGTTGTACGGTCTCACTGTAGACCATTGGCATTGGACCATCAAATGCTTCAGCATATTTCGCTTGACAGACATCGCAGACACATGTGAACTCCTCTGTCGAGAAGGTCCAAGCGTAATGCGGCTCATCTATGAACACTCCATCGACTTTGGAATCTCGCACAATCTTGTCGATTTGGTCGAAGAACCATTTCCGGAACTCGGGCTGATTTATGCATGCAGCAGGCATCTTCTCCCCTGAGGAGGCTGTAATCTGTCGCAAATCCGAGTTCCTGTGAAGAAAGATTGATGGCGGCTCACCACCGAACACACCACCATACGCCCAGAAGTTCAACCATACACGCAGACCGGTATCCTTGGCCTCATCAATGATTGCGAGCATATTCGGATACCAATATTCCATGTCATACTCAGAGAGGGCAATCAGAACGGAATTGCAGTTGTTAGAAAGCATGTCTTCGAAATCTGCTCTTGCATGTTTAGGCTGTTTAGAGTGATGCCATGCAAAACCCAAT
>JAHQWZ010000279.1 GCA_029856425.1 Candidatus Thorarchaeota archaeon | reverse complement strand
TCATAGCTGTTGGCATTGACCCGGGAATGAAATTCGGATTAGCACTAGCAACTGATGGCGTAGCAATCTATACAGCCACAGCATCTACTCCCAGTATAGCCGCCAATTATACACTTCATTGGATAGCCATTATCCAGCAACACTTTCAGAACACTGTACTAGTACGTGTAGGTGCTGGGTCCCGATTGTATTCAGCACTCTACTTACGCGAGATGAAGGAAAGAGCCACTGAAAGAATCCAAATCGAGATGGTTGATGAGCGACACACGACGAGGAGGCCCAAGTCAGACAAATCATCTGCCACACTAATAGCTTCTCGAAACGGTCGTCCAGTTACAGAAGGAAACTTCAACCTTGAAGTTAAGACGGGGTATATCCGGTCATTGAAACGCCTTGTCACAAAGGTCACTGAAGGCAGACTAGCTCTCACCTCTGCACAGGCAACATCTGTCTTACAGAATGAGATGACTCTAGACGAGATTCTGGGCGAGTTGGACTAATGATCTGCAAAGAATGCATCTATTTGCTCAGCTACAATGCTTGGGCTGTCTGATATCACTTGCGTCACTTCTGCCAGCCAAGATGGGAGAAACCTCCTCAGATATGGTGATCCAAACCTCTGGTCCAGAAGGACAATAGCTCCCTTGTCATCAAGTTTCCTGACAGGTCTTCCAGCGGCCTGAATCGCTCTAGTCATAGCAGGAAGAACGTAGGCATATTCTCTGCCCTTATTATTGAAGCGGCCATCATAGTATCGTATCAGAGCCTCCATGCTTGGTGTTGGTCTAGCATAGGGCACGCCCACTACAATAGCACTTTCCATTGTTGGACCAGGAAAATCACCTCCCTCGGAGTTACGTCCACCCTGAACACCCAAGAGGACCGCACCTCCCTTCTCTCCCTTGCTCTTGAATTCCTCAATCATATTGTCGTTTTCAGTACCTTTCATTCCTGGCTTTTCTTGAAACAACCTGACTTTCAACCGATTTTCAAGACCGGCTTTCAATAGTGATTTGCCAATGGAATAGCTAGTTGTGAAGATGCCAGTATTACCTGGTGTTGCATGCGCTACAGCCACACAGTGATTCACCATCTTCTTGAACATTTCATCATTTCGCGCCTGATAGGTGGTTTCCACGCCATCCACTATCAGACACAACCGATTACGAGTTGCGAATGGGTTATGATATGTATTCGTGATTGCATCTGAGCCAAATCCTAGCATCTCAGAATAGGCGTCCAAGGGAGAAATTGTTCCTGAAACAGCCACAGAGCTGTGGATACGATTCAGGATTGGACTAGTCACAGCAGTTGGGTCCAATGCAAGCAATTCGAGAGAAACCCTCTTGCTCTCTCCCCTTCCTCGATTCGAAGCCAGTACAAACGAGTAGTCATCACGCTTTATGCAGTTCAACCATCTAATCATGAAATCTGCTACCCTATGGATGAACGAACGTGGGAACTTCCCTGCCTTCAGAAGCCCCCTTCGAATATTGACTCCCAAGTCTCTCATGTATGTCAGAACGTCAACTTCAGCGTCCAATCCGGAGATTTGAAAGGCTTGGTCAAACAAAGCCTGCGGATCAATTGCTTTCTCGTCGATTTCAGCCATACCTACAGTCTGGTCCAAAATACACTTTGCAAGGCTCCGAGAGAACTCCTTTGATGTTGGGTCATTATACGTAGTGGCTTCCCGCATAGCCTGTCTGATTGCTCCGATTGTGAGCGAGTCACTTGCTGAGTTCAGAGCTGTAGAAGGGACGTTGTGTGCCTCATCCTGGACAAGGACCATCTTAGATATAGGAGTTTCAAGTTCAGGCATGAAAGTTTCCAAAATCCAAGGGTCGAAGACATAGAGATATGAAAGTGCTACTACGTCAACGACTTTTGCCAGTCGTTTGGCAAGTTCATACGGACAGATAGACCTACTTCTTCCAATCTCTATTATTTCCGGTGCAGTCAACACTCGCTTTGGCATGTCCTCAAACAAATCAGCTGGCGATCCTGCTATCCTAAGGTTCTCATAATACACACACCGTCTTGTTGCCTTCAGCTGGCCACAGACTTCACTGATTGGCGCCACAAAGTCCGCATTTTCAAGAACAAACTGGTTAATACACATATGCCGCCGACCACGAAAGGAAACTCCGCTCACATCGGTCTTTTCCAATATGATATCAAGTTCCTCTACTACACGGTCCAATTGCCTATGAGTTCTTGCACAATAGAGAATCTTGCCACTAGCTTCTCTAACCCAAGGAAGCACTCCACTGAGTGTCGCACAAGTCTTACCAAAACCATTTGGTGCTTCCGCACAAATGTGCGTCCCATACCTTACAGCATTCTCTATACCTGCCATCATCTCTTCTTGACCAGCTCGTGCGCTCGGATAAGGAAAGAAGTCATGGTAAGTATGTGTCTCAGTCATCAAGGTCTCACTATTGTGGAAGTGGCACTACTGATAACGCTGTTGCTCTGTAATCAGACGTTACTGCTTTATTACGGGACATACGTTGAATAGCTTGGTGCTAAGGATGGAATTTGATGACATCAGGCAGTTTGAGTCTGATACTAGTCAAGGAAAGATTCTGGTTCGAATTATGGACCTCGAAAATGGCACACTTGTAATGATATCTGGTTCCGATAAGTTTCGGCTTGGATTATCAGCAGTTGCTATTCCTCCGGGCCAAGGGAGATCGGAACCAACATCAACTGGATTGTTCTCAGCTGGCCTAGATGCGGCACTTGTCCGAACTCTTGCTGAGAGAGTGGCTGCATGGATCAATCAAACATGCATGATTGTTGTGGCTGTTAGTGCATTGAACCAGACATTGGTGATGGAATTGATGACTATTCTAAAGAACCATTTTCTGACTTGATGTGTTCTATTACTTCTCGAACCCAACTTCCCACTCCATCAACAGCATAGACATAATCCAAATAGGAGTTCCAGTCCAAGTCCATTGCATCAGCCCAGACATCAAAGGCATCACGGAGATTCTCTAAGGCAAGTTGATGATACGGACACAGGTGCTCGTCGTCATGACTTGGACGGGTGCATATCGGACATTCACTCATCGGAAGACCCTTCCTGCTTTGCTTGACTAGCTTTCATTCGTTTTATTTCCAGAGCTTTCAAATCGTCCTGTCTACCAGGGCACGCTGTCCAGTTTACACATGTTTCCCATGCTCTTCTTCCAGAGATGACCTTGATCATATGATGGCCACAATGAAGACACTGCTTACCTAGAGG
>JAHQWZ010000278.1 GCA_029856425.1 Candidatus Thorarchaeota archaeon | reverse complement strand
GGTTCATCTCCGTAATGCTGGAAGAGTCAATCTTGAATATAGGATAGGTGTTGATTGACTGAAAGGCATCACGTCTGCTTGTATGACTCTTGCGTACTCGAGTACCACGGTGTGCATACACAAAGCTGTCGTCTGTTTCACCATGCATCACTAGCATTACTTCTGCGGCATCGACATGACCCACGAAATCTGTAGCTAGGATAAGGTTCATCGCGGCATCTGAAGAAGGTCTGTCAGATGATCTTTGGGACCCTACTAATACCACAGGTACAGGGAGATGTTGAAGTGCAAAAGACAGGGCTGCTGATGTGAATCCAAGTGTATCTGTTCCATGAGCAATTATAACACCGTCTGTGCCCTGCTTAATTTCGGTAGCAACTGCCCTGGCGATCTTGGTCCAGTCAGATGGTCTGATGTCTTCAGAAAACACGCTCATCAGGACTTTGGCTGTGACGTTTGCATGATCCTTCAGTTCAGGAACTGTGTCATATAGGTCCTGTGCCGTCAGTGCAGGATTAACAGCTCCAGTTCTATAGTCCACCTTGCTGGCAATTGTTCCTCCAGTGCTCAGAATTGAAACTGCTGGGTGTCCTTTGGTTTGTTCTGGTATTTCCTTCGAAGCTGGACGTTTGCTTGCTGTGCCCCTTTTGGTCAGTTGGACCTTTGATTGACTGGTGAGTCGAATTCCGAAGTTATACCCAGTAGCTAACTTGACAACAATATGGTCCGGATCACTACCTATCTGAGCGCGGGGCATCAGAATGCCACTATACTCCTTGTCATCATGTTTAATCGTGATTGTATCACCAATCTTGACTCCCGCTGCAGAGAGCTTTTCCAGAACAAGTCCGCTATAACCAGAACCATCCAGACTCAATCATATCCCACCTTGAGGTTCCAGAGTTCAACGCTGCTGGCTGAGTCATAAAGTCTTCGCCCATAACGGATAAGAATCAGATAAACCCGGCTAGGACCAAAATTCCAAAAGCGATGAAAATTATGCCTGTCGCTTTTCGAATGGTGCTCACAGGCACCTTTTCGGCAACTCGGTCTCCGGCATAGGCTCCGATGAGATTGACAATTAGAAATCCGGCCATAGCACCTACGAATATTAGTATGGGAAAGGTAGATTGTACAGCCAATGCCAGAATCGCAATCTGGCTTTTGTCACCTAGCTCCGAAAAAAGGACTAAAGACACCATACTCATGAATGTGGTCGGTTGCTTACAGTCATCGGGGTCTGGATCGTTCTTCACAAGCGTATGAATACCCATGGCTACAAAAAGTGCCCCTGAAACATAAACAATGAACTCGATTGGTATAGCTACTGCCAATATGACACCAGTGATAACAGCAATGGTTGATGCAATTGCCAGTGCAGACATGGCTGCAATTAGAATGATTGCGGGCTGTCTGTATTGTGCACTAAGACACATGGTTGTCAACATGGTCTTATCACCAATTTCAGTGATGAAAACCAGACCAAATGCAGACATCAGTGCTTGAATTGGCATCCTGAATTTCCTCTAGACTTTTCGACTTAGATGCTTCTCTTGAATCTCCTTAGTAAGAGCGTTGCTCTCTATTATCTCCCTGAACATGAATGCGCTCTCTCGTGGCTTGCGTTCTTGAGTTTCATAGTCGACTTCCACAAGACCAAAGTGGCTCTCATAGCCTTGTGCCCATTCGAAATTATCAGTCAGACTCCACACAAGGTATCCACGGATATCGACTCCATCTTGGATTGCCCGGTGGACTTGTTGAAGATGTGTTATCAAATACCTTCGACGCAAAGAGTCATCTAATGTTCCTATCCCATTTTCCGTGAGAAAGATTGGCTTACTATAGTTCTCCCAGTACGACTTGAGCACATGATAATAGCCATCAGGATATACCTCCCAGTCCAACCCCTCGCATCGTTCCAAATTGGGATCCTTAGGAGGTGTTTGGCCAGCAAGGATATCCATTTCTGATGATACGACCATCCGACTGTAGTAATTGATACCTATGAAGTCTGTAGAGTTCTCTAGGGCCTTGTAATTTCTTGTACTGCCATCAAGCTCTTCTATCTGTCCATTCACGGCTCCCCGAATCCAGATTTGATTGTAGAGATTGTCAAGATAAGTGGTCATTTCCACATCGTCCTCATTATTAGGATCTGCAGGCATAAAATGCGTCGTGGATATCACTGGAACGATTTGAGGTTGTTTTCTGCCTAGCTCATCATAAATCTCTCTAATCTGGGTAGCCGCTTGACCATGCGCCATCAGAAGATGTTTAGTGGCTTCCTGGGCTTTGCCAAAGTCCTTGATTCCTGGTGGAAACTCGCCGTAGAGATGACCTAATGCAACTACAACCATTGGTTCATTGATTGTGTTCCAGATAATATCAAGGTCAGAGAGAGCTTTAGCGGCCTTTCTTGCGTAATTTCCGAACATCTCAGGACTCTCAGGATTTAACCATGCATCAATATCTCGGAACCAGATTGGATTTGCAAAGTGATGAAGAGTCATCATGGGTTGAATGCCACGGTTGATGAGTGCTTTGCTTACTGAGCAATAGTGGTCTATCTCTTTCTGATTCCACTTGCCCTGTTTTGGCTCGATTCTACTCCACTCAATTGAGAATCGATGGACCTGATGACCCAGTTCTTTTGCTAGATCGAAATCCTCTTCAAAGCGGTTATAGTGATCGCATGCAATGTCTGCATTCGACCCATCCTTGATTTTCCCCGGAATCTTTTCCCATTCGCTCCAACTGTTGTGGTTTCCACCCTCAGTCTGATGTGCTGATGCGGCACTGCCCCATTGGAATCCCTTAGGAAAGTTGAGGTCCTCAAACATCGTTGCCAACTCGTTCTCTGCGCAAGTTATCTACCCGATAAGGGTATCTCAATAGGCGGTCTAGAAAGAGCTGGTGCGGGAGAAGGGACTTGAACCCCTGGACTTAAGAAGACAATTGAGTATTAGCAATCTTTGTTTGAAGGGAATATGTGGTGCGGAAGGTGGGCTTCGATCCCACGAACTGCTTCCAGACCAGATGTCCTCTTCGCATGACCCCACTGTGCATACGATCTTAAGTCTGGCGCCTTTGGCCTGGCTTGGCTACTTCCGCACTTTTTCTGGTGTCTTGCTTCGGGTTAGAATTGTTTTGTCTTTTAAGTTGAACTCCATAACACGGTTTTCGGTTTCAGTCCAAGAATGATTAGGAATCTACGAGAGAGGCTCTTCTGACCTGTGTCCAGCATTTGAGTGAAC
>JAHQWZ010000277.1 GCA_029856425.1 Candidatus Thorarchaeota archaeon | reverse complement strand
CATCAGGTCCTGCGCTATCCATGTAGAACAGGATTCCGCCCAAGACTCCAGCTGAGAGTGAGAATACAATCAGCGTTGCTGCAACCTGAGGTGCATTTGAAACAAGGCGCGCTGTAAGAAACACTACACATCCCCTCCGTAGGGCCCAGCTTCAGCCCACGCAGCATTCAAAGCCGCGGCGATATTAATTCTTGATCCAAGCGTCGCGATAGCTGCAATAAAGAGCAGAGTTGAAACAATAAAGAACATCAGGACAGTAGCCAGTGTCATCCAAGGAATCACTGGGAAGACAGCTACTGGAAATAGAAATGACCACGTAGTATATGTTCCAAGAGACGAAAGCAAGGAATTTGCCATGAATAGAGGGCCATATCCCAGAAGCAAGAAGATGCTCAGGAGGGTCAGCACGAGAAGCTCCGCACCTTGCGCTCTGACTACGAGAGCATTCTTTGCCCCCATTGACCGCAACAGAGCTATCTCCCTCCTTCTCGCCGTAATTCCTTCAACAGCATATATCCCAAATGCTCCAAGAATTACTCCCACTGTGAATGTAGTAAGCATGGTATCTACTGCTCGGTCCATCTGATATGACACTTGGCCCAAGTAGTAAGAGATTTCGTACGTAACAGACCCCCACTGGTCGTAAATGATGACACCAGAGCCGCCAGAATCAAGGACGTCGATAGCCATTGCTGTACCATTTGCCCCTCTGTTTACACCTACTACACAGAAATGCTCCGTAGTTGAAGTCTCATTCAATAATGTCTGTGCATAAGCTCTGTGAATCCACGCTCGACGAGTTCCATAGGACTCAATCCAATAGGGTCCGGGAGGAATGATTTGTGCTGCTGCATATCCATATCGTATGTTGTACACATCGCCGCCACTTTGGTAGTTTGAGTATTTTACAAGCATTTCAGGAATGGCAGGAGCTATGCCAATCACCGTGAACTCAAAAACTTGCGGAACCTCATCTTGTTCAAATGCTCGAAGAATGCTGCCTTCTTCAAGATGGTAGGTGTCTGCAATATCCTGGGTGACTATTATGCCAGTTGGATTGTTCTCCAGCTCCATAAGAAGTGCATTCAAGCTAGATTCGTTTAGCCGAACTCCTGATTGATCATATCCTATACGGCCATACTCCTCCGGGTCTATTGCTGCAAAATACGCTCGGCTGTTCCAGTCGTCTGCCAAATATAGAGTCGTGACATCAACTTGTGTCACCTCTTCCGTCATGGAGTGGTCGGATATATTCTGAAGAAATCCATCCCAACGGGCTTCCTGAATTGGGTCCAACTGAAACGCGACGTCAGCGCCCATTGCAAACTTTGAATGATTCATATGGGTAGCTGGCAGGGTACTGTCCACCAATGCATTATTCCATGCTAGACTGATGGCGAGCACAAGGACCATAACAGCTGGCCCCGCAGAGGATGCCTCCTTTCCGATACGACGCACTCCCACGGAAGATGAAACCTCACCTACTATCCTCCCGAAGCGCTTCGAAATCATTACTGATCCTCTTCGGAGCCCTTTGATCACCAGGCTGGCCACCCCAAGGAATAATGGTAGCGGAGTGATTGATGCTAGAAAGCCTAGCAGGAAATTGGATTGCACTTCTGCCCCTCCAGCAAAGAGTGCAATCATTAGGAGTGACGTCAATATAACAATCAATAGGTCCCATCGAATTAGTGTGAGACCTCTGGCGGCTTTAGCCAGTCGGCCCCTGTCTTCATCAATAGTCTTTTTGGTGGAGTAAATGGCTCGATATCCTACTAAGGTGAAGACTGGTAATAGAAATCCTATTACTAGAGAAAGCAACAACGACTCCAATGTAATCAGGAAGGGCTCTTGAATCAATAGAGTGAAGTCAAATTGGAAGAATCCAGTAGAGGCAATAGCTATTCGACTTCCAAGTATTCCTAAAACTGGACCGAGTAGGCACGACGCAAGAGCGATGAGTGCTATCTCCCTGTTTATTATCCCATTCACATCTCCCTCTGATGCTCCTCTTGCCATCAGCATATTTGCCTCATACCTTCTTTCATTCACGTTGAAGCGAATAGCAAGAAAACTGACCATTAATACGAGCAGGATTATAGCACCTCCTCGCATCAACTGAGCCATCCGAGTACCCATTTGCCATGAAATATAGGAATAGACTCCCCTCTGGAGAAAGTCATTTGTGTTGTACATTGAGTATGGTGTTGTTGTTGAATAGGCCGGGTCAAGAGCTCGAATCTGTTCATTGATTCCTGTCAGAAAATTAAGTGCCCCTAAGGCATCAAACGGACTAATCCTACTTCTATCAATGTTAGCGTGAATGGATGTCCTGTAGTCATTGTCTCCAATGAGCGAATCCATCACCAATAAATCACAGTAGAAGTAGTACCACGAGTACCAGTCGTCACCTGAGCTTTCTCTTATTCTGAAGATGCCAACAACAGTTACCTCTGAAGTTACCCCAAACTCGGTGGCTGAGTAGTTTAGCCGAGAACCAAGCGAAATGTCTAGCCACTCATCTTCCACCATCCATTCCGACACAGCTATCTCAGACGAGTCCTGCGGCATCCTGCCAGCAACTATAGTGTACACACTTGGAAATGTTTCTTGATATTCTTCAGTGGGTGCACGCATTTCTACGTAGAACTGGGCGTCGCCATACTCATCCTCGAAAAAGAGATTGCCCTCTGAACCTTCCAGAAGCACAGCATCCGCTATCCCATCTATTGCTCGAACCTGCGACACAATGGTATGAACCTCGTAGCCATCCACGATGAGAGAAACATCGCCTACATCGGTTGCCTCATTCCAATAATGAACTGAGTAGGAATCAACGTAGACTGTCATACCCATGACTATGGTGGATGCCAATAGAAAGCAGAGAAGTGTTATCCCTCTGCGTCTTCCACTTTGGAAGGCTTCATATCCCGCTGGTACAGCAGCCAACTAATTACCCTCACGTGTTTATGATTAACCCATCTCTCATCTTGAGCACTCGGTCCATCTTCTCACCAACATCAGGATCGTGTGTGACACAAATCAATGTGCCGCCTTCTCCTTTCGTCAGCTCGATGAGCACTTTCATAATCTCTTCACCAGTAGTGGAGTCCAAGTCGCCAGTTGGTTCGTCGGCGAGGACAATTATAGAGCTCGCTGAACCAGGTGGCTTTGCCAGGGCACGTGCAATTGCCACTCTCTGTTGCTCGCCACCGCTCAGCTCGTCAGGACGATGCTCCGCTCTCTCTGCTAGACCTACAAGATTG
>JAHQWZ010000276.1 GCA_029856425.1 Candidatus Thorarchaeota archaeon | reverse complement strand
TTTGCAGCAGAAATTGCGAGGTCCAAAGCCTCATCAGCCGCATCCCGTGTGGGGATATTGGTAAA
The DNA here is from genome assembly GCA_029856425.1 of Candidatus Thorarchaeota archaeon. Lineage (GTDB taxonomy): Archaea > Asgardarchaeota > Thorarchaeia > Thorarchaeales > Thorarchaeaceae > SMTZ1-83. Next base: position 3,210 of record JAHQWZ010000276.1, on the reverse strand, counting down.
TGCAGAACCCATTTGCTTTCCAATATAAAGTCGAATGGCAATTTCAGACAGGTTCTTCTTACTGACTTGGCTGATCTGCCCCATTTCAATATCAGACTCTACTTCTGACTCAGAGGTGGCGAGCACCTCAATGTGGTCAGCCCCCTTCCCTTTACCGGTTTTAACGATATACTCGCATAGGTCAAGTAGTGCTTTTTCCTCAATCATGATAATAGCCTCCTAGCTTGTACCTCCAAATGTAATACCGCCTTTCAAGAAACGGATATTCGGACCTCCAGCTGCAACAAACGCCTCTTGCCCTTTTCCGCATCTACCCAATTCGAATGGGAAATCTTCGTTCGCAATTCCCTCAATCTTGAAGAGAGAGTCGGTTGCAATTCCCGAGATCGATAAGTCAGTGACTGGTTTGCCAAGCTCGCCATTGACAATCTCATATGCTTCCTGAATCCCAACTTGGAATGATGCGTTCATTTGAGCTTGCCCGCCTCTGAAGTCTGCACAATAATAACCGAACTCGATGCCCTCAAACATCTCATCTGGATTATAATCCCCTCTCTCAAAGAGGGTGTTCCTCATTCGTATGATTGGTGGATGAAGGTAGCTCTCGGCTCTTGCATTTCCTGTAACTCGCTGACCAATCTTTGCAGCATATTCTCTGTTTGTCATCAATTCTGTCAACACGGAATCCTTGATGATTTCAACTCTGGAAGCCAATGAACCCTCATCATCATACTTTGATGTGCCCAGATTGCCTTCGTCAACTCCGTTGTCAGTCATGCTGACTCCTTCAGAAGCCACAACCTCCCCCACCTTGCCATTAAACGAACTCTGAACTGTCAAGTCTGCTTCGGCAAGGTGTCCAAGTGCTTCATGAGCAAGAACCCCAATCACACGAGGACCAAGAACACAAGGATAGGAACCACCCTTAGCTGGGGTTCCTTCAAGCTGGAGCTTGACACGCCTTGCAGCCTGTAGACCAATAGACTCTGGAGTTGCGACCTCATCCATGAACTCCCAGCCGCGATTTGTTGATGCATCTTCATATCGAGCGGCACTGAGACGTATGCCTTCCTTACCTGTAACCCAGGGATAGCTCCACACCAGAACAAAATCCGACTGGATTCTTGAGCCATCTGAAGTCATCAGATATTTTTTCCCCGATGCAGTTCGCACCTTTGCAGTGACTGCTGTTATTCGAGAGTCAAAATCCTGTATTGCTCTCGTCATTTCCAGCATATACTGAATTTTTTCCTCTATCGGGACATGACGAGGATCACGTTTCACATCAAGCTCAATGACATCCTCATACGCTTTCATATCCGCTAGAACGATTGGTTCATGGCGTGTGATTGCCGCAGCTTTAGCCATCGAGTAAGCATCCTTGACAGCACCTTTTAGCCCATCCAGGTCACCAGTTGTTACAAATCCCCACGCACCATCAGCTAGAACCCTGATAGCAACTCCTTGTTCTAGTCTTTGAGTCAGAGCGCTTACTCGGCTATCATCCATTTGAATATACTCGATGAAACCGGATTCGCCTCGGAGTTCCACGTAGCTGGCTCCGAGGTTTATTCCTGCTTCTACAGCATCCTCCAATTTCTCAAACAACTTGGCATCAACCCCGCATAGTGGCTCTGCATACCACATCTGATACCTCTAATAAGCTTACGATACTAACCTTTGGTTAACCACAAGAGCCAATACAGGAACTGAAACGTGGTTGCTTGTGATTGTGCGTTGAGTCGGAGTGGAGTTCCTCCAGAGTTTTTCCACCTGATTGGCGAAGAGTCTATCCCCTGGGACTCGATTATGAAGCATTTGAAGAAGAAGTCCAATAAGACCTCCTTTGAGGCGTTCACAGATACTGCAATCTCATTTGCCTCCAAGGAAACGATGAAGGACGAACCAAATTCCATGACAATCGCTCTTGGTGTAGAAGCGTGTCTAAATAGAGGAAGAATGGAGGAAGCTGTGTTTCTTTCAGCTGATTCAATAGACCCACGCGTTCTGAGCCTCCGTGCAATGGCACTATTCGCCATCTCAGACATAGAAGGTCTTAGAAGCACACTCTCAACAATCGGGGAGATTATTGGAGAGGATTCCCTACCATCAGATCAGGTTCGTTGCAGCACAATTAAGGTACTGCTAGCAGCCGCAGAAAGAGACACGAGCGTAATCACGTGTGTTATGGAATTTGACAGCTTACTTGAGATGTATCCAGAGCAGGTTGAGGACCCACTGACCGAAACCATGTTCACTTTGTATGTGGTTGGCTCACTATTGCGAGAAGTTGGCGAAGCTAAAAGAGCAGAGCGGATAGCAGACACTTTGGAGGGAATGGCTAAATCAAAGCATCATAGAATGTATCTCGCAATTGTGGAGAATCTGAGAGGGAACATCAATCTATTCACTGGAAACTATAAGAAAGCAGAGAAGCACTATAAGAATTACTTGATGATGAGTGAAGAGCTCTCGAATAATCTCGGCATGGCAATGGCACTCAATAACCTAGGGACTTTGAAACTTAGTTCACTCATGCTGGAAGAAGCGTTGGAATATCTGGAGAGAGCCAATGGCATCATGGATATGGATGCTGCAAAGATATCTTCGCTGGCCAACCTAGGTCAGCTGTGTACCACTATGGGCCAATATGATCAGGCGGAGGAGTATCTCAAAGAAGCAGTCAAGCTTGAGAGAAGGATTAGCAGGGGAGTAGTAGAGGTATTTGCTTGGTATACAATCCTGCTGTCCAAATTGAACAGGCATGCTGAAGCTGCTGAATACCTTGATAGAACCAGAAAAATGGTTGACGGTTCAGAAAAGCCCATCCAGAAAGGATCGTATCTGATTGCACGCGCTTCCTATGAGTCATCACTAGGTGAGTATGAAAAAGCTGCCACAACACTCGAAAATCTCCTCAAACTTGCTAAGGACAACAATTTGTTCGAGATGCTCATAGAATCGGAGCTTGAGCTTGCACGCACACACCTTTCTATTTACAGGACCTCAAAGAACTCTGCAGTACTATCGAAGGCAGCATATCATCTTGACGACCTTATTCAAATTGCTAAGGAACAGGGTCTTCTACACCTTACTGCAGAAGCGCTCCTCCTAAGAAGCGATATTCTTCTTGTTGGGGGCCAGGAATTTGAGGCTACGAGGGACATAGATCGAGCTGATGGTATTGCCGCGTCTGTTGATGATTCACGC
>JAHQWZ010000275.1 GCA_029856425.1 Candidatus Thorarchaeota archaeon | reverse complement strand
GACCCGCAGATTGTGGCACCAGCCTTTGAGGTTCCCACTCTTATTGAACACACTTGGATTCAGGACTTTCTTCCTTGGGCTGAGGATGAGAATCCTTACCAGACTGTTCTAGGCGCTATTGGCCAAACGCAACAGGGAATCTCAGTCGCTCTTGAAGAAACCCTTCCACTGGGCACATACTGGTCTCTGAAGCGCGCTTTTGGTGGAATAAAGAAGCATACCTCCTTGACTCCTCTGATTAATGAGATGCGTCTTTACAAGTCTGAGGGGGAGCTTTCCCTCATGAGGGCTGCCGGACGCATAATCGAAACGTCCATTTTCAAGGCGTTCAATGAAGCGCGCGTTGGAATGACAGAACTCGAGGTACAACAAATCGTAAGGTCTGAAGCTACGAAGCTCGGTGCTGTCCCAACATTCTCTGCAATACAATTTGGAGAGAACAGTGCACTACCTCATGCATCTGCAGGTGCCCGTGAGCTCAAAAAAGGGGACATTGTTCTTATGGACTGTGGATGTATTGTTGAAGGATATAACACCGACATGACCAGAGTTGGAGTTGTAGGAACCCCAACTGATGAACAGGAACAAGTGCATACCATCGTTCTCAGGGCACAGGAATCTGCGATTGAACGCATTTCAAATGGGCTGGCTTGTGGCGCAGCTGATGGTATTGCAAGAAGAGTCATAGAGGAAGCAGGATATGGTGAGTATTTCACTCACAGGCTTGGACATGGAATAGGCTTAGAGGTTCATGAACCACCATATCTGGTGAGAGGCAGCTCCACCGAACTCAAGCCGGGAATGACCCATAGTGTTGAACCAGGCATCTATTTAGAAGGCAGATTTGGAGTTCGCATTGAAGACCTTGTTTGTGTTCAGGAGGGAGAACCCGAAATTCTGACTTATATGTCGAGAGACCTTTTTGTAATTGAGGGATGACCACTACTCTTCTTCACTTGCAGATGGCTCCCCCTTTGACTTTGCGATGATCTCATCCATCCGTTTTCTGTCCTCCTCAGACATTCTGTCCATTGCCTCGGTAGACTGCCTTATCATAGGCGCCATTACTAAAGTAAAGAGAGCTGGCAAGGCGGTTATTGTTTCCACCCTCTCCTTATAGTCCTGCTCTGCGAGGTCTTTGGCCTCTTTAAGGGCATCTTTTGTGACCTCACCCTGACCTACTCCAGGACAGTTTTTACTACTCAGGTAGTACTTGGAACCGTTATATTCCAGAGGAAAAGTCCTACATGAAATGGGACGAGAATATCTGATGGTGCAACCATTTGCGTCTTCGTCAAAGAAGATACATGATGTTTCCTCAGAGTCATCCTTCAACGGCTTTCTGATTGTTTCTATTGTCATAGGGTCTGTTTCTTTTTCGGGAGGGATAATCTCAAGCCCTACAATGATGTTGGCAATATAGCCCTGTACCGCCCATCTACTTAAATCTGCAAGAGTTACGTTGATGTGAGGTCGAATGTGGCAATCACGAGTGGTACACTTCTGCTCAAGACATTTGAAACGATACTTAGGAGTACCCCTTTCCTCGGACGTTTCCTTTTCTTCGGACAAGGCTATTCACCATCAATTGGAACAGCTGCTGCTGGAATCGTCAATCTCTTAATGTTTTCGAATAAGAATGAACATACAATTTTAGCACGCGCCGAAAGGTATTTTTCCCAAAGGGGAGGGCGCTAGTCAGCCACGAGGGAGTATGCCAACTCGGACGGCGCTGCGGAGTCCATAAAATGGTAGAAGGTCAATGGTATAGTAACGACCTAGAATATGTAGTCAAGAAGCTCGAAACAACATCAGCTGGACTGACAGAAGAGGAGGCTATATCACGCCTTGAGAAATATGGCTATAACGAGCTTATTGAGACTGGCAAAGTCCATCCCATTGTTATGTTCCTAAGAGAATTCACCGATCCCATGGTTTTGATACTCCTTATTGCGATTGCGATTTCGGTCATAACTGGGTTACTGTCGAACGAGGGTGAGCATGGTTTTATTGATGCGATTGTAATCGGTGCTATTGTCATTTTCAATGCTGTATTTGGCTTCGTGCAAGAATATCGATCTGAGAGGGCTCTTGAAGCACTGAAAGAGATGGCAGCCCCAAAGGCAAGGGTGAAGCGTAACGGTCTTTGGAAGGAAATTGACTCACGTTATGTCGTCCCCGGCGACCTACTTAGCTTTGAGGCCGGAGATAGGATTGCTACTGATGCAAGAGTATCATATGCTATTGGTTTCTCAGTCGATGAAGCTATATTGACTGGGGAATCGCTGTCAGTAAGGAAAGTCATTGAACCTATCAATCTTGAATCTCCAGCCCTTGGAGATATGAAGAATATGCTCTTCCAAGGCACTACAATAGTCTCAGGCAAGGGACAAGCAATAGTTACAGCGACAGGAATGGAAACGAGATTCGGTCAGATTGCTGAGATGGTTCAAGAGAGCGAAAAAGCCTTGACGCCACTTCAGCTGGATCTGGCTGATCTGGGCAAAAAACTAGGTCTTCTTGTCATTGCTTTATGTGTTATTGTATTTGCTGCTGAGGTCTTTGCAAGCGTTTCATCAGATCCAGTGGAAGCACTGCTCGCGGCCATTGCTCTTGCAGTTTCAGCTATACCTGAAGGACTCCCTGCAGTAGTGACCATTACATTAGCAATCGGCGTGCAACAAATGGTGGATCGGAATGCTATTGTAAGACGGCTGCCGTCTGTAGAAACCCTTGGTTCAACAACTGTCATTGCATCGGATAAGACTGGAACTATTACGAAAAATGAGATGACCGTCAAGGCACTCTTTACTAGTGGTATGACCATCAATGTCACTGGCGTCGGCTACAACCGTGATGGTGGCTTTTTCCGTGCCAGCACTAAATTCGACATAAAGGCCGATCCCCATGCTGTACGCTTGCTTGAGATTGGGCAGCTATGCACAAACTCACTTCTTCAACCGGATTCCTCAGGTGTTGCTGATTGGTCGATCATAGGTGATCCTACTGAAGGAGCCCTCCTTGTCGTTGCTGAAAAAGCAGGCATCAGATACGATGATACTTGGTCGAAATATACTGAGTTATCTGAGATTTCATTCGACTCAGCCCGGAAACGAATGACCTCCATCTGCAAGGATGAAGATGGGTCTCTATGGGCTTTTTCAAAAGGTGCTCCTGAGGTTCTATTACCGTTGTGTGACAGGGGCTACGAGTATGGTGAGATTTGTGAATTTACAGAAAGAAACCGAGAGAATGTGCTTGCAATCAGCGCAGGATTTGC
>JAHQWZ010000274.1 GCA_029856425.1 Candidatus Thorarchaeota archaeon | reverse complement strand
TCACAATCTCATCCATACTAGCCTGTTGTACCACACTATGGTCGACTACACCTTCCTTGGCCATGTTGACGCCCATGTCTGTAGGACTCTTGATCTCTGCCAAGGGGTCTCCAGCAGGAGCGATCTTCTCAATGATCTTCTTGATGATGGAAAAGTTCTCCACATCTCTGTTGTAGTTAGTTGCTTCAATACCATAGGCCTCTTTGTGAAAAGGATCAACGCAGTTGTAGTCGCCAATATCCGCTGTTGCAGCCTCATATGCAATGTTTACGGGATGGTCCAAAGGTAGGTTCCAAATCGGAAAGGTCTCGAACTTGGCAAAAGTACTCATTATGCCTTCTCTTCTATCATGGTATATCTGACTCATGGCGAAGCTCATCTTTCCACTGCCCGGTCCTGGTGCAGTGACAATGACTATCTTCTTTTCAGTGTCCACATAGTCGAATTTTCCATAGCCCTCTTCACTGACCACCCTGTCCGGGTCTGTGAGATAGTGAGTGATCTCATGAGTAGTGAATACCCTGATGCCTCTGTTCTCAAGACGCTGTTTGAACTTGTCAGAGGTATGTTCTCCGCTATACCTACTAATCACCACAGCAGTTACATCAAGTTCCAGCTGTTTCAGGTCGCTTATGTCCTTGAGCATCTGATCCTCGTACGTAAGACCAAAGTCACGTCTTATCTTCCTTCGCTCGATATCCTTGGCACTGATGCAGTGTATAATCTCGACATTGTCGCCCAGCTTCTTGAGCATCTGGACCTTTGTATCGAGCGCAAAGCCAGGGAGAACTCTTGAAGCATGATGGTCATATCTGAGCTTCCCTCCAAACTCAAGATAGAGTTTATCGAAATGGTTCACGCGTTCCATGATCTGATTGATCTGGGCAGAGAGATATTGTGAGGTATCAAAACCCTTCTTTCTAATCATGAGCATCACTCAGGGAGATGTCAAATTCCTGAAACAACTACAATCACCGAGGTTGGCTTCATCCCTTCTAATAAACCTTCGAACCAAACGAGTCAGTACACCTTATTTGAGGCTATTTCGACCTTTGAATTCTCTTCGCCCGTCCCAACCATGAGAGGGTATTGAATTCTCCCTAATGCATCCTGAAAATGCAAAAATAAAGCAATTCCTCATTTGTGTCCAATTTCCACCCATTAGGCAATTCTCTCTCTTTCTTGAACTCCTCGTTGGAAATGCTACTCCCAGCAAGCTCTACAAACATGTTCCCTACCTCTGCTGCTCTTCTTATCGACGCTGCAGATACTCGGGTCAAAAGATTCCTCGTCCTATGACGATTGACACTTCATGTGTGTGTTTTATTCAGGATAATCATATGAACGTTCCATTCGTCTAAGACCTAGTTCAATGACTATATAGATGGGAATCGCGATTATGATTAGTAATAGCCAGACTCCAAACTTAGCTGGTATATCTGCGATGGCGTTCGGAACGTAGAACCAAAGAATGTCTCCCAGTGTCTGATCTATAGGTGCTACTGCAAAAAGGAGAAATCCTGTTCCGAAGATAAATGCTGAGAAACCATCAGTGGCAATGTGTTTGTACTCTGACCAAGGCACAGTATTTCGTCCCTGTTTAAGAAACAGGACATGCAAACCACCGACCAGGGTGCTTATGATGCCCATATCTAGGGGATACAGCCATGTCTGCGCAATGACACCAACTTCCGTGGCTCCTCCAAACATGCCAGAAAAGAAAAGACGCATTATGAAAGGCAGGATGGCGACTAGGAAACATAGAATATACAGTATACCTATCACGGCACCTCCATGCACAGGAAAGTCTTCAAAGAAACGTCGCACCCACATCCAAAAGAGACTGATGAAGAAGAACGTTAGAAAAAAGAATCCTATGGCGAAATAGACATCCTCAATTGCGTTTATTTCGTACTCAGTGAGGCTGAACGCTGCAAGGCCTATAGCTAGCCCAAATACAGCATCCGTGATAATATGAATCGCCCGACGTTCAGATGCATGATGAAGACTCTCGCCAGACTCCAATACAAAACCTCCACTACTTCACTATTCTTTTTGTTTATTAATTTCTATAATGACTTCTTGCGAAAATATATGTTGCCACTCAGGGGCGAATATCGCACGAGCCTCAATATCGGTTTGTGCAGTATGACGCAGCAATAGAAATGCTGCAATGGGACACAAATAGGATCGCATCTCCTCCTCAGAATGTTGTAGATCTAAAATACGCAATGCCGCCCAGCTGTCCATTCATCACTTCGAGAATCGCTCGAGTAGCGACTCTGCATGTCCTATACTCCAGTCATCCTCGATCTCTTTAAACAAGCTATGAGCTTTCCGCATCAGTTTCATGCCTTTATCTCGTTTCTCTGGGAAGAGCTTAGCGAGTGTCTTTCCATGGTAGAGATTGGCCCAAGCAACGTAGGTCTTTCTGCCCTTCTCTTCCTCTATCTCGTCACCTACACGTGAGCTCTCACTGAAGTGTTCTATCGCCGCCTTACCATCACCCTTTGCTAGACTGTATATTCCTACCATCCACTCTCCCCATGAGACTCCAACTGGCGCTCCCATCTCTTTTCGTATCTCAAGAGAATTGACTGCAGCTCTCTCTCCTTTCTCCAATAATGGCTGGGGGATGTTGTCGTCGAAGTCTGGCGAGATGAATGCAGCCACATTGTGATTGAGCATTGCAGCATGCTTCTTGCTATCCTTCGAGAGCGCATATTTCGAACCCGCCTCAGCAAGCGATATACAGAAATCGATAGTCGAAGGCACACCACCACCCTCGGGTAGGCCAACCTCTTTGACAACGATTTGAGATATAGTCAACAAACCTAGTGAGACCTCATCATCTCCAGCCTGGTCAATAAATGAAACAGCTTTCTCAGGTTCACCATCCTCTAGATGAATGAAGACTTGGCACGCATTTGCGAAGACCTCCGCTCGTTCATCAGTATCTTTGCCAATCCATTGAAGCGTACTCAATGCCTCAGATTCAACACTCCTGATCAATTGTAAAGCGTCGTTTCTTTTTCCAGCTCTTAATAGGGGGAATACCTTTTCCTTCAGCTCTTGAATCTTCAAGTCATTAACCACCCATGACTTACTGCCTTTGAGACCTAATATGCACTCTCCTTAATGGTGCAGTAGTGGCGTCATTGAGGCTATGAGCCATTATCCTCATGCATTTCTTGATGGGGACAGCTCACTCGGATTCGCTGGGTCACTGACATTGGTGAGGACGAGTCCTCCTGGAGTGGGTTCGTTCTGGTTGATGACGAATGCAACGTT
>JAHQWZ010000273.1 GCA_029856425.1 Candidatus Thorarchaeota archaeon | reverse complement strand
GTCTTTGATGGATCAAACAAAGGAAAACTCATGATAAGAGTTTCAGAGGAACCCCTGTGATTAATTTGAAAATGGTTGAATCCTAGGATTTGACAATGCTACTCTGAGGTCGAGTGTACTCTACCTTCCTACGGACAAGCCAAATGAAACAAGTTCTTGAGAAAAGAGGAGTTGATAAGGCACACAATATCACTACCGTTCGTATAGAAGGGGCTTGTAGTATACTATTCTTTATTTCCTGTTGATGCTGGGAGGATGCAATAGCCATGGAACCCAATGACCTAAGACCTGACATTGATGTAAGCAAAATCAGCTCACGCAAGAGTGCCAAGGCGGCAATAAACGGGTTATCCAAAGCAATCAGGTACCACAATTATAGATACTATGTCCTAGATGCTCCTGTCATTGACGACTCCGAATACGACACCTTGTTGTTAAATCTGATATCTCTTGAGGAGAAGTTTCCCGAACTTCAGAGTCCTGACTCACCAACCCAAAAAGTTGGTGGAGAGACGCTCTCCGAATTGGGAACTATCGAGCATGCAATTCCTATGTTGAGTCTGCAGACTGTATATGAGGAATCTGTTGTTCGGGACTTCGATACAAGATGTCAAGATGAATTGGGAGTTGATGCAGTAGAATACTCAGCTGAGCCCAAGTTTGATGGTCTTGCTGTGGAGTTGATATATGAGAATGGCTCTCTGGCTATTGCGTCTACTAGAGGTGACGGCCTAACTGGTGAGGATGTCACTGCGAATGTAAAGACAATTCGAGAGTTACCTTTGGTTCTTCTGGAAACATCTGAAGAAGCGGTGCCTTCTCGACTCGTGGTGAGGGGCGAGGTGTATATCCGGCTCCAGGATTTTGAGAAATTAAATCTCAAACGTGAGAAATCTGGTGAACCAATCTTTGCCAATCCTCGCAATGCGGCGGCTGGTTCTCTCCGACAACTTGATCCCAAAATAACTGCAAGTAGGCCATTGAGGATATTTATCTACGATGCGGTAGAATCAGAAGGGCTTTCATTTGATACTCAGTGGAGCATATTGAAATCACTTCCAAAATGGGGCTTGCCTACTCAGCTCAAACTATCTCGGATTTGCCATGGAGTTAAAGCGCTTCTTGAGTATCATAGTGAGCTTGACGAGAAAAGGGACAATCTGCCATTTGAGATAGATGGAGTAGTCTTCAAGGTTAATTCCAAAACCGACCAAGATAAGATGGGCTATAGAGCCAGAGATCCTCGCTGGGCTATTGCCTACAAATTCAAGCCTAGGGCAGCGGCCACTAAGCTTTTGGATATCATAGTCCAAGTTGGTCGGACTGGGAGGTTGACCCCGGTAGCTGAACTTGAATCAGTGAGAATTGGTGGAGTAACAGTCAGTAGAGCCTCACTTCACAATCAGAGTGAGATTGAACGCAAGGATATCCGTATTGGAGACACAGTAATGGTCGTGAGGGCTGGAGATGTAATTCCTCAGGTAGAATACCCTGTCAAAGAAGCACGAAATGGTTCAGAAAAAGAGTTTGAAATGCCCACCGTATGCCCCAAGTGTAATTCTGCAATTGAAATGAGTGTTGACAAGAAATTAGCACAATGTCCGAACATGAGTTGTCCAGCGCAAATCCGGAGAAGTATCAGCCACTTTGCATCACGGGGAGGTATGGACATCGAGGGTCTGGGTTCGAAGCGCGTGGATCAGCTTGTTGATGCTGGAATCGTGACAAGTCTTCTCTCACTCTACAAAATGAAAAATGAGGATTTGCATGGTCTAGAGCGTTTTGGAGAGCGACTCATAGAGAACCTTCTGGAACAGATTGAAGCCACAAAGAGTCTTCCTCCCAATCGGTTGATATATGCTCTTGGTATTCCAAATGTCGGTGAGCAGACCGCGAAGATTCTCGCACACAATTTCGACTCTATCACTGACCTAATGGCCGCAACTGAAACAGATTTGCTTAGAATCGAAACCATTGGGCCCGAAATTGCGAGAAGCATAGTCGAGTTCTTTGGGCGAAAAGAAACAAGAGCCATGGTTGAAGGCCTAATCAAAGCTGGCTTAGGAAAGGAATCCGCCCTTGAAGAAACCTCGCAGTTTCTAACTGGGACCACCTTTGTCTTCACTGGAACTCTAGAGAAATTGAATCGAAGAGAGGCTAAACAGTTAGTTGAGAGTCTTGGAGGAAAGACGTCCTCAATCGTATCCAAGAATACAACACATGTTGTCGTTGGTCCTGGTGCTGGCTCAAAACTGAAGAAGGCTCAGGAACTCGGAATAGAGATTCTTAGTGAGGATGAGTTTGCAAATATGGTTGGGCTATGAAGCGTAGCCTAGTCGTCACGTTTCTCTCTCAGCCATTCCTCACTATAAGTGGATTCCATCTCTGCAGCACCGAAAACAGTCTTTCCCGTCATTCCATCAATTAATGCCTTTGTCCGAAACATGATCTTCCTATCTTTCTGAGTGAGTTCTTTTGCATATTCCATTGTCTTGTCCAACAACTCGCCATATTCGTACACTCTGTCGGCAAGGCCTATTTGCAGTGCTTCTTCGGCGTCAACCATTCGCCCGGAAAGCAAGATGTCCTTTGCTCTAGAGGGCCCAACTAGATGAAGGAGATTCGAGGCAGCACCCATGCCAGGAAATATACTGAGATCAATCTCTGGAAAGCGAAGTGCGCCATTCTTGGAGAAGAATCTGAAATCGCAGGCGCTAGCAACCATGGCACCAAATCCAACGGCAAATCCATTGACTGCGGCAATCGTGATGCAGGTTTTTGCTTCACGTATCTGCTTTGTCGTTTTCTCCAGAAGGAGGAAGAAGTCCATATACTGGTCATTGCCAAGACCCACCATCATCTCCAGATCAAAACCCGCAGAGAATGCTTTATCGCCAACACCTGTGATGATAACAGCAGCAATTTTCGGATCATTCGTCAATTGGGACACCCTCTCCTCAAAAGTGACGAACATGTCATGAGTTACGGAGTTTAGTTTATTTGGTCGCGAAATCGTAACTATAGCAATAGGGTCTTCTCGGGTAACAATAATCTCTCCATCCATTGTGTCGCACAGCCTTTCCTACGAGTTGCCTTCATCATCACTCCATGAATAAAGGCTTTCGGGAAGAATCATCTGCGTGTAATTATGCTTTTTCTGCATAGGGTTTAGCTTGCCATCTTGAAAGCAAAAGAGTAGCAATCACCAAAACCCCTCCAATTCCTATGCCTCCGGCAAATGCCAATGCTATGAAAATATCTGGCGGAGGCATGATGGTTGGAGAAGAAGTAACTTCAAGGGTAAGAATT
>JAHQWZ010000272.1 GCA_029856425.1 Candidatus Thorarchaeota archaeon | reverse complement strand
AGGATACACCTTGCGCCAAGGATACTCTACTTTCTGACACCACTTGTATATTGTCTTGGGGTGAATATACGACTTGAGGGAGGTTCCAAGGTTCCAGGTTCGGCAGTCTCGTGCCAATGCGAAATCCACCTCTATCTTGCGTTTTGCGAGCCGGGCTTTGTCCATGCGGTCCTTAGCAGTCTTGACAGAATTTTCAGCACGAGCGATGCGCCCAGCAGATTTCTCTTTGAAATCTGCTAGAGCCTGCTGGCTCTTCTCAAGCGATTCCCTGCTCTTGTTGTACCGCTTTCGAGCACTCGCAAGACCTTCCTCCGCTTTGTCCAATCGTGCTCTACTTCTATCTATGCTTGCCTGAGCATCCTCTAGGCGCTCCTTCTTGGTGGTCTTGCCTTTCCTTTTGCTGCTTCTTGTCCGGCTCTTCCTTTCACGAGCATTGTCCCAGGTTATCTTAGCACTATTCCGCTTCTCACGCCATACTGCAACTGACCTCCTGGTCTTCTCTACAATCTCCTTTTGCTTTGCAATTGCAGATTGGCGTCTGGCGAAATCCTCTCTCTCCTTCTTCTTAACTGCTCGTAGTTTCTTCTTCTTGTCAGCGAGTTGATTCTCTGCTTTCTTGATTCGTTCTCCTGCCTTTCTGATACGTTCACTATAGCGACTTGAAGACACAGACCATCCTTTTGGCGCTTGTTTCGTGTGGTTCATCGCTCGAGCAACTTCAAGATTAGCACGTTTCACAGCCTCCTTCTTGATAAATTCAGGGTCAGTTCGTTTGGCCTTGCTCCGTCCAAGTTCCTCCTTCATTGTTACTGTGGCGTGGAATGTCCTAAAGACCTTGGCCGTAAGGTCCTTATCAAATCCGTTCAAGAATCGGTTGACCTGTGTACTTCCTACACTTGGAAAGATTTGAGCAGGTTTCTTCGGGTCCACCCGAGTGCGCTTGCCCTTTCGTGCACCGAATGACTTCACTCGGTCCACTGCCTTGTCATAGAGCTCCTTGAATACATCATAGACATCAGTAGGCATCTCCAATTCTTTATGCCATGCTACGCTGTCCTTTCCAAGAAAATCAAAGAAAACAGAGTTTGTTCCAAATGTGAGGTGCTCCACTCTGAGAGTTGTGGCGCCTACGGTGTCAGCCTCATCAGGGTCCTTTTCATCACCAACTCGAAGGCTCAACTTATCTATTAGGTAGCATGCAGCTGCAACCATCCGCGTCTTCGAATTGCCAGAATGAAGACCGTCCATAATATACTCTCGAATCGCGTCAATCTTCGTGGCAAACTTCATAGCTGTATCAAACTTAGCTGCTTCTCTTTCTTGTTTGATGGGAGTACTATCATGAAGCCAAATGTATTTCGTGCTATTGGTGAGTTCATCAGTCCACTTTGCGACCCACATACTATCTGGAGCCCATTCAATATTAGCCCAGTCGCCTCTTGGCACCTCTGCATCAGGACTTAGATTCAATGTGATATCGCTTTCTCTTGCACCTTGTTTCCATCTCCCTCTTAGAGGGTGCTCTCCTCGACCCATGAAGAAACCTGATGGCTCGGTTTGATAGTTGCCAAGTTCCATCCGCTCTCCATCAACGAGAGCATATCCAAATTCCTCTTTCAACTGTTCGCGCTCCGCTTTACGCGCTTCCGTTGCAGCCTTCTTCTCTTCCTTAGTCATAGATTCCTTTGTGGCTCGCTCTTCTTCAACGAACTGGATTACAGAGGAGAAGTCAATCTCATCTAGACCTAGCGGAGGACTAGCTTTCAGAGCCTTGCAAAAGTCACTCATAAAATTCTCAATGAAGATAGGATCCTGAACATACGGAGTTCCCAGCTTCCTCACCCAAGCAACCGCCATCTCTTCTTGGAGCTGATTTAGGGTCATACGCTCACCGCGTACAATTATCTCAAAATGATGTGGCTCTGGCGGCTTGAGGACTATGATTCCATTGTGTTCCAGGGACTCCATCTGAACTCCTCTTCATTTGAAAGATTCCAAGCAAAAGGCTGGTCACTTGACGTGAATCTTGCAGCCCGGTGTCGGAGCAGAAATGAGTAAACAAAAGGATTGTGCTGAGGGAGTCTTCCGTAGCGATTAGTTTAAATCGGCTCCATCTGGTTTTCGCTCTAGACTTGCGACCGTAGTCTAGGGGTTATGATATAGGCCTTCCAAGCCTGTGACCCGGGTTCGATTCCCGGCGGTCGCACCATCTTTTTCTATGAATCATAACGTGATTTTGCTGCACTGACCTTTTGCGAGTAAGCCCATAGAATCTCTGCACACACATGCCAAGCCATCATCACTTCAGGATCTAGTTCGATGTGATTTTGAAAGAGGACCTTTATTTCCTCACTGAAATCACCATGTGGGAACGCTCCAACCCCAAGAATGACAGGGACTGTGGTATCCCCTGGAAATATCGACCCTAGCCCATCAATTGTTGTCGGCGTACCACCTTCGATACATAACGCAGAAACGCTCTGTGGATTCTCAGCTTTGAGTCGGGACATTAGGTCAGAAAGCACCTCGTTTGTGACTCTAAGTAGAGACTCACCTTCCGGAGGCACTTTTCCCTTCAACAGAAGTTGCTCAAATAAGCCCACAAACCGATCATAGTTTCGTGGTAAACGCACTGCTGGATTGACCTGGACCATGCGCCCGTCTTGTAGGTGCAGATGAATGCTGAGTAATCCCTGCTTACAGAGGGGGGTTTCTAGAAGCGCCATCAGAGAAAGAAACACAATGTCAGGTCTCCCGCGGCGGTCTGCATCCTCCAACTTGGTCATTACCGGACCGTGGTGTGTCTGATCAAGTAAAAGCTGGTTTGGTTTCTTTCCTCTCTTACTAGCATGTTTCTGGATTAGTTTCGTGGAGGTCAGGTTAGTTGGAACCAGTTCGATGGCTGACTCAAGGAATATGATGTGAAGCATGATGGACCCGCCTAATTTGCTTGTAGTCACGAACGATTTAAGATGTATTGGATAACACATCGATTTGAGGAAAATCCGTGCCCAAGAAACGAGATAGACAGTCAGGGGACAAGCGTCTAGCCATGGCTAGGATAAAGCTGCTATGGAAACAGGCCTTAGAGATAGCCAAGACTGACCCAGATGGGGCACGAACACGTATGCAGGTTGCCTCAAGGGTCGCACAGAGAGTCCGCATCAAAGTTCCACGAGAGATTAAGAGAAAGATATGTCGAAGGTGTGGTACTGTGCTAATCCCCGGTGAAAGCTGTCGGGTGCGAATGCGAAACAACCGATTGAAACATCTTACAGTGACGTGCATTGCCTGCGGCAACATCACAAGATACT
>JAHQWZ010000271.1 GCA_029856425.1 Candidatus Thorarchaeota archaeon | reverse complement strand
AGTGTATTGGAGAGGTGGATCAGTATAGACCTCTACTCCATCTCCATCTCTGGCAACTATCCGGTATTCTACCGTTGTGCCAGCTGGGAAAATTGGTATTGTTGCCTGATAAAAACCTCCAACCTGGGTCATGGTTACATTAGTCCATTCAATGGTTGTGTTGACCCTGTATTGAAGTATTGCAGAAACAATACCTGCCTCGGAACTCACATTTGCGGAAATCAATACACTCTCGTTGGAAAAGGGTGAGGATGGAGTTTGGCTAAATTGGGAGATCCCAGGCCCTTCGCCTACATGGATAACATTGATAGTGATTGATGTAACAGCAGCATTCGCATTATTCCCTGCAGCCCAAATCTCTAGGATATAGGAGCCAGCCAAAGCAGGTGCTGTCAATGTATAGTTCACTTCGAGTTCTAGAGTATCTGGGTCTAGATCTGCAGCATCTCCATCGCGTACCAACCCATCACTAGGAATGTTGAAGAGTGCATTGCTCTCAAGATTCCTGGGGAATTTCAACACCAGAGTCGTTGGTCCTGCTGTTGCTTGAGCTCGAACCACGAATGAGAATTGCGCTCCTTCTTCAGTATCTACCGACGTATCTGTGCTTACTGATATTGCAGTTGCAGTAGTATGACATCCTGATGCATCACAAGCACCCTGTTCACTGGTGAATGCAACAGCAGCCTGAGATGCTATCACGATGATAAAAGCAACAGCTATTACAGCAATAATGGCACTTCTTGATTTCCGATTCACAGCTGTCACCAGAGGTTGTGCAGTGGTTGCACAGCGGCAACCTACCCAGTAAAAAACCTTACCGGATGTTATGCAAACCAAGAAACGCATTTCATGTTCTATTTCGAAAGCTCAGCTCTCTAAATGCTTTGGGTTTCTTCCTGTAACCAAATGATTACTAATAATAGGGATTCTTCCATCGATAGAAGTCAGTGCCCCTCCAGTAGGACAAGATTCTTGGAGTGACTCGGATTGCAATTCTATTTCCTATGGGATATCCAGCTCCAAGGAACTTCATGTACTTGGAGAGGAAATCAACAGTAATCACCTCATCGACAAGCTCCATCTCCACCATCATGGCACGACCCTTAATCATTACTCCTCTATTAGCAGCAGGCAAAACTGAATTTCGTTCATCTACTGTCACACACACTTTGGTGTTCTTTCTTATGTTTGATATCTTGTGGCTTCCTCGAGTTGTGACCATGTAGATTTGCTTGGATGTACCATCCCAGATGTAGAACATAGCTGTCAGGTGGGGCAAGCAACCCTCTTCTGATGTTCCCAGGTAGGAAAAGAATCCTGACTTAAGAATACGAAGAGCTTCTTCTGGTATTTCTTTCGCGATTTTAATTGGAGCACTGTGAGTTTCTGCTAAGAACATTATTCACACCCTCAGAATCTGTGGTTTTGCCTCTCTCCAGTATGTTATCTTCTCAGGCTCAACTCTCACCATGACCCTTGAAACGAATGGCTTATTCTGCCAAGCCAGCGGGAGGTCGCTCACTTGAGTATCATAGTATTTCATGTATCGGGGGTATTTCTTACTAAAGAGCGATCTCACTCTTAGCATCCATAAGCCATAGAGGTAAAGCCTGAAAAGCCCCAATGGAGTTATTTCTCCCAGAATCATCGCCTTTCCACGCAGCATCACGGCGCGGTTGTTCATCACATTCTTGCTGTCTCTTAAATCAACTAAGACAGCAATGTTGGGGTTCTTCTTGATTTTTCTATACTTAGCTGAAGCAAGAGAGATGCCAAAATACAGATACTTGCCATCATAAACAAAGATCACAGGAGTGACATGTGGTTGATCTTTCTCACACAGAGCCACGTACGCAAAGCGTTCATTGTAGAGGATGCTCTCTACATCAGGAGGGAACCACGGAACGCGTTCCATGGCAAGGAGACTAGAGCCTGATAGAAACAGGACTGCGGTGAGAAAAGCACCCATTCCATATAGAAGCAGAGGTGTTATACTTGCTAAGGGAAGCAAGAGGACTGCTGATGCAGCCCAGTATAGATTGACAGAGTCAAGATACTTCAGAGTACGAACTTCAGAATACGCAGTATACTCGAGACCTCTTCTTCTCCGTGCGGCACGGCTAAGCGAGATGGACCTTCTTGCTGCAAATAGTGTTGTGACCAGAGAGAGACCTAGCCTGTAGGAAACATCCCAGACTAGGACTGCCAAAAGAGCCATCAGGATTGGATTTCCGAAACCAGTTCCTAGGTACTCCTCAAGTAGGATTGGGTTATAGAAAATGAAAATCCAGATTCCACCGAATAGTGCTATTCCTGCAGCAAGTTCATATTTCCGGTCCAAAAGGAGTCTATCCTTGTAATCCCGAAGTACTCTCTTCTCTTCCTCATTAGTAGGATCTCTCAATCGTCTAAGCCAAGGAATAACATAAAGACATCCAGCAGACCAAACTACCGTATATAGGATTACCAAGGTACCATAGATTGCAGATGTTAAAGGCATTTCAAAATATAGGAATCCTATAATCCCGATTGCTTCCACGAGCAATAACTGGGCTAATACGTCGTAAACAGGTGGGAGCCATCTGAAAGGAGGAACCCTGTCAACAATCTCCTCGTAGATCCATTTCCTGTCCTGGTATAGGACCGTTTCAGCCTTCGTTGGCATTTGTTGATGACTGTAATGCCATCTTATTTGCGTATCGAAACAATCAACTGGCCTGTGATTTGAGATTGTAGCTTATTCATCTGGTTACAATGCTGGATTATCCATAGATTTCATCTAGACCGTCCCATTCTAAGCCCAGAGCTTGAGCCATGAGAACTGCCAAATCCTTTACAGTCTTGCTTGATCCAGCTTGTGGCAGTTGATCCTGCATAAAGTCGACACATGAGGGGCATGCTGCTGCAACAACTGAAGCACTTGTCTGCTCAATGTCATCAACCTTCAGCTTGCTAATCCGATTAGCGAAATCAGCATCAATTGCCCTTAGTACACCACCTGAACCGCAACAGTAGCAATTGTTCTTGTTATGCGGAAGCTCTTCAAAAATGACGCCTGGCAGATACTCGAGTACCTTCCTTGGTTGCTCATAGAATCCAGCGTTCCTTCCGGCGTCACATCCATCATGAAAAGTGACTGTAAGGTCCAATGGAGTTGTGAACTCGAGTTTGTTGTCATCTATAAGCTGCTCAAAATACTCGGGTCCGTAAATGATCTCGAAAGGTGGATCTATATCTAGAAACTCATGATATTCATGAGCCCACATCTTGTAGCAACCAGGGCAGTTAGTGATAACTCGCTCAACCCCAAGCTCCTTATATTTCTCGATATTGTGTTCTGCAAATTGACGAGCGGTTTCAAAGT
>JAHQWZ010000270.1 GCA_029856425.1 Candidatus Thorarchaeota archaeon | reverse complement strand
TAAGTATCCAATTCAAATCGACCGGAGAGAGAACCACAAGCCCCCTATCTGTGTCAATTGTCATGAGGCGTAGATCTGTTTTGTAAAGATTGATACTATCCCTAACTCGAGGAAAGAGCTCATTAGGGAAAGAGAAGCTCACAAATGGCCGTCCGGCCTTCGTCATCAAGGAGTAGCCGAGCACCTGCTCATCGAATCTCAGTTTTGCCAGGGCTCGTTCCAGATCGCTGTTCATCTCTGCACCTCTATTTTGCTCTAGACCAATCTTGACTGCCTGTGATTGGCTTTCATCCGATGTGGTCTGAAAAGCATTGTGGTTGCACGATGGAGTGTTTCGCATTGGTGCCAATGATTCACTCAATACTTGCGGGTACAGATTCACGTACCACACTCGAAGAAACCGTTAAGTGTATTAATTATACGCCACAGCAAGACTCGAGGATTGGAAGAGGCCACATAATGAGGAATCTACTTGGCGGCTTATTGGGGACACTCATAGGTTCGTGGCTATTAGTACTCATATTGAATCTGAATCCTCCGTCCTACCCTCAAGAAGTGATTGGCCTATGGACTTTTCTTGAAGGCAGCTACAGCTTGAGTCAGAGCTACGTGACTATGTTCAGTCTACCCACGTTGGCATCGTATCTTCTAGTATGGCTAATAATGGGTGCTGTTACAGCACCATTCTCGAAGTCAGGATGGAATGCAGTGAGAACGGCGCTCTGGACAGGTGCTTGGATCAGTATGTGGGCACTAGCCTCAATTCTTCTTCTGAATCCTGGATTTTGGAGTGATCCAAGGCGGAATTGGAGCCTACTTCTGCTATTCACATCTACAATAATTGCTTCAACTCTCACTCTTTTGTCTGCCTATCCCATAACCAGAATCATGAGAATGGCTCGTCGCGAGAGAGAGCTGCCAATACCAGATAAGATAGAAACTATATGCGAGTGTGGCGCAGTGTTCAAATCAAGACCCTTGGTTTGTTCTGAGTGTGGTAGAACACTATATGGATAGAATACAGATGTGGAAATCACCCTAGTTATCGTTGCCTAGTGATACCGCCACCAAGGATTCCGCCCACCACAGCAGCAATTGCAGGATAGAGGGAACCATAAAGTACAGCCTCAAGGATAAGCATCGAGGGGCCCCCGAATAGGGCCGTAAAATCAGTGGTCCCAATCACAAAGACAAGTATCCATGTCAGAAACGCACCAGCGATGACAGCGAAAAGAGCTGCAAGAATTCCTGAGAGAATATCACGAGCAAAGAGGCCTGCCATAAGACCACCAGTCCCCCAAGCGAGAGCCATCAAGACCGTCCCGCCTTGGGCGCCAGTCATTAGAATGGCACCTAGGCCTGAAAACCCAACAGTTGCAGGATAGAGAACGGTTCCTACAACAGCGAGTCGCATCTCCAGATCAGTGTAAGACAGAAAATCGGCTACTACGGTGGATGAGATGAGGTCCTCAGGCATGACACCACCAAAGGTCAGTACGACAAAGGCGATTGCGAAAGCTGTGATTAGGCCTATGAACGTGCCAAGAAGTTGACCCAAACGCGGACCTCCGATATGTCTACTATTCTCTTCTCGATTCGTGCTTTTATATACATATGCGCGACGGCCGATGCAATTGCCTATTTTTGAATCTCACACATTCTATATTGAGTCGTGGTTCAGAGATATTTCCTCAGAGTCCACGTGCAGACATCATCACCAAGAGCCTTGCATGATTCTTGAAAGCTATCAGCCTTAAAGCCTCTAAGTTCCATTACTGCGTCAAAAACTCCGCTGACAATATTGCAGTATTGAAGCCCTGGCATATCTGTAATCTCTACACCAGCACATATTGGACAGTTGGCATCTGTAAACTTTATTGTCTGCTCGTCATCGCTCACCCATATCTTAGTGAACTCTTGACCGGAATTGACCTTGTATGCCAAACCCAATGTGCTGGCGAACTCGGCAAACTCGCCAGCGTGCTCGCGGATTCTGTCAGCATAATCCATTAGGAGGGTTTCACCGACCTTGAAACCAATCTGTTTCATCTTGCGATTGATTTCTTCGACACTCCCACTTCCAGCCATGAGTAGGTTCATCATTTCTCTGTAACTCGCTTGAAATAGAACCTTTGACACTTTGTCGGTCATGAATGACCATGCGATCTTACCTTTGATTCCCATTATCTTTACACCTCTGGTCTAGCTATGCATCTTCTTGCTTTTTCTTACAAACCTGAGCGTCTTGCCTCGGTAAGGAATTATGCTCTGCAGTGCTTGGAAGTATGGGATGTTCAG
This sequence comes from Candidatus Thorarchaeota archaeon, assembly GCA_029856425.1. Lineage (GTDB taxonomy): Archaea > Asgardarchaeota > Thorarchaeia > Thorarchaeales > Thorarchaeaceae > SMTZ1-83. Next base: position 1,071 of record JAHQWZ010000270.1, on the reverse strand, counting down.
TTCGTTGGCAATTTCCTGTAGAGGCCTATTGCCATCACACATGGACAGCAGGTCCCGATGCTCTTTCTTCGCTTTCTTCAAGTTACCCTCAAAGAGTGGCAACTCAATGATCTCGACTGCACCAGTTTCCTGTTCTTCAGGACATTCCACGCAGACTATATTCCTTGGAACACACCAGCGAATTACTGCGAGCGTTTCTTCGACTCCTCGAGCAAGACTCTCAGCTATCTTGAAAATTGTGCGTTTCTCATCAACCATCAGTAGGACATCTATACCAAGGTTAGCAAATCGAATCTTGATATCCTTGTTGAGACCGGATTCGAGGGTCATCGATTCGTTGTAATTCTCTCCTCGAAAAACAACACAACCATGATGGATCTCAATCTCGATTTCGGCTATTGGTTCCAAAATCGCTTCAAACACCGGTTCTGGTTCAGTCACAGGAGGTTCAAGCAGCTCTGTTGGAGTTGAAGATTGAGAAGTAGCCCCAACTTGTGGATGCTGCAATGGCGTGGGTACTGAAGCAAGAGTGGGAGGGGGAGGCAGATTGACTTCGCCCATTAGTTTGATAACATCCGCTGCCTTTTGAAGCGCCACTCCGAGCTGCAAGTCAGGCGAGAAGAGCACTGCAAGCACCCAGTTTGCATCTATCCTAGAGAGAACAACAGTGCCTTCGCCCGTCATGACATTCATCATCCTTAGAGAATCCGAATGAATGCGGAGAGCACCCTGCACCTGCGGCAAAACCTCCTCTGGAAGAGAGAATGATAGGAATGGTTGCCCATCATTTGTTATTAGAGCATATCCGCTAACTGCCTCATCAAATTTGAGTTTGGTCAAAACACGCTCTAATTCCAAGAAGACGCACACCTATTTTTCCATTTGTAGTTGCCCGGATGTATCAAGAACGGCTAACAAGTCTTTCGCCGAGGGACTCATAGGGGGGGTTAGAACGAAGAAATATGATTATCTCCTCTATGGAGGGGTGAGAGGCATCCACAGAGGAAACATATTGCGATGCAATAGCATTAGCGAGAGTCAGTCGATCGAAGTCCGATAATCTTTGCAGTG
>JAHQWZ010000269.1 GCA_029856425.1 Candidatus Thorarchaeota archaeon | reverse complement strand
TATTAACAGGTTTATCTCCACTTGTCTTAACACAAATCTACGTGATTGAGTCATTCCCAGACTTGCGAAGGCTGAACCCAGTCTGAACCATCTTCTATGATTGGGCCCCTTCGATATTCACTGAGAAACAAAACTGCCCCAAGGACAGCTAATAGTATTGAAGTTGCTTGCGAAATAGGATATAATAGACCCACAGAAAAAAGGGCAAGCATGAAATAGGCTAACGGCCAAAACACTTCAACTAGACCGTATGTCAAAAATACCTCTGGCTGGGCCGCTCTTTCTCGAATTCGTAGAAGGGTGATACCAAATATTACTGATATAATTGTACTAGCAACGAAAATAGCTAAGGTAAAAGACATCATGGCAATGAAATCCGAGGAAGGAATGAAGAAGATATACGCAGATTCATTTAGAATGAGAACTGCTGCTTCAAGCAATGCAACTACACTCAATATTGTTGCATTATACTGAATGGAAAGTCCATATATCCCCAATACGAAAAGGAAAGATCCGATTGTGCTAATCAGACCTGCTATTACAGCTAAGACCATAATGAAACCCATATCGGGCTGTGGACCAATCGGCAATGTGGCAAAGGTGAAAGTTGTCGAGGTAATAGTTCCGAATAGCGCTAAAATGGTTCCACTTAGTCCAGCTAGAAAGAAACCTCTGGGATTTCTGCCCGTTTCTGGTACACCATTGCTCATAGATTGGTAATAGCGATTGCTTCCCATATCGCACCCTCCAGCTGAAACCTAATACTATTCATGAAATTCCGTGAAGAGGAATAAACCTTTGCTGCCAATGATCTAGCGACATGGTTAAAGCGGAAAGATATCAACCACCGAATTGATTGAGTTGGTTGAGAAAGTTCGTCTCTCTATTGGAACTGCAGTTCAGATGGGACTAGAATCTGGCAAGATGGATGAATACTTCTCCACCGCCTTTCTTATGACATATACTGACACAAAGTGTTCTGCGAATTGTGCCTTCTGTCCCCAAGCCAGAGATAGCAAGTCATCATCAGATCGCTTGTCTCGAATCGCTTGGCCTGCATATAACTGGGAAGAAGTAATGGAGCGATATTCATCTGATGCTACATTCAAGCGCGTGTGCATTCAAGTCCTGAATTATCCTAATGCAATAGATGATCTTGAGATGATAATCAATCAATTGAAATTAAAGACTTCTCTTCCAATCTCTGTTTCTATCCATCCTCTAACCTTGGAGGATATGAATAGACTCTCTCATGCTGGTGCATCAAGTATTGGCATAGCATTTGATGCTTGTACCGAGTCATTATTTGAATCAGTGAAGGGAAGTAAAAGGGGATCATTCTATAGATGGCATAGTCACATGGAAGCTTTGCACAACGCCTTGGAGGTGTTTGGAGAAGGGAATGTAGCTACACATCTAATTGTTGGGTTGGGGGAAACTGAAGCTGAAATACTGGATTTTTTGAAACTGATGAAGCGCCTCAAAATCAGAGTGGGTCTCTTTGCCTTCACAAGTATAAGAGGTACTGCGATGGAGAGCTGGAAGCATCCAGAACTCTCAACTTACAGGCGAGTCCAGGTTGTACACTACCTAATTGCTAATGATGTCATTGACGAAGATGAGATCAAGGTAACTAAAAAGGGATTGATTCGACTGAATCTCCCTGGGTCCCGATTGAAGGAAATCTTATCATCTGGAGCCGCTTTTCAAACATCTGGCTGCAAGGATTGCAATCGACCTTACTATAATGAACGTCCTAGCGGGCCTCTTTACAATTACCCGCGACCTCTTTCACAAGAAGAGATAGCAGAAGCCATTGCGGCTACGGGATTGGTGGATTGAATTGGAAGAATTTCGATTCCTAGACCTCGAAACGAAAACCGCGTATATGAATATGGCAGTAGACGAATCGATTATGCTCGCTGTTGGAGGAGGATTTGCTCCTCCAACCTTGCGATTCTATAGATGGAAACCCTCAGCTGTTTCAATTGGAACATTTCAAGGAATGAGTGAAGAGGTAGACCTAGACTACTGCAGAAGACAAGGAATCGATTACATAAGACGAATCACAGGAGGAGGCGCTGTTTATCATGACTATGAGGGTGAGATTACTTACAGCATAATTTTGCCAAAGGGACACAGGCTAGCCCCAGATGATATACTGGAGTCTTATCGCGTACTTTGTGGAGGAGTAGTTAAGGCGCTCGAACAACTCGGGATTGAGGCCGAATTCAAACCTATCAATGATGTGATTGCAGGTGGGAAGAAGGTTTCTGGAAATGCCCAGACACGAAGGCATTCCTGTTTACTTCAACATGGCACAATTCTACTTGACCTTGATGTCGAAACAATGTTCTCAGTGCTCAAGGTGCCTCAAGAGAAAATCTCTGACAAGATGATTGCAGATGTGAAGGAACGAGTCACTTCAATTCGAGAATTATTAGGCAGAGATGTGGCTTTTCAAGAATTGGGAGCAGCGCTTGAGGTTGGCTTCGGCAAAGCATTAGCTGTTAAGATTGTGCATGGAATCATGACCTCAAATGAGCTCCAGACCGCAGAGCGCATCGTTGATGAGAGATATAGTCGAAACGAATGGAATCTCAAGAGGTGATTATGATTAGCTACTATGCTTACAAGGTGAAGGGGGGCAAGCTCATCAAAGTGAAGGTCGAATCAAAAGATGGACTAATTCAAGCCATTACCCTTCTTGGCGACTTCTTTTTGCATCCCGAATATGTATTGGAGGAGATTGAAGCATCTCTCAAAGGAGTCCATCTCTCAGAAGCCACTATTATCAATGAGATGGGGAAGGTCATGGAAAGAAATCAGGCGACTTTAATAGGTGCAAGCGTTGAAGACTTTGCTCAAGCAATTATGAGTGCATGGATGGCCTCAAACCGGAACTCATAACACTCAGCGAGTTGGAGGCAGGCTAGGGATTCAATATTGAAACTGGCTAGATTTGTTGAAGGATCAAGAGTTGTGGCTGGTCTGATTAGCAATGATCATTTTAATGTGTATGAGTCACTTGGATCCGATCCCTTTGGTGAATACATTGACCAAAGCAGGCCAGATGAAATAGGACTAAGTGAATTCATTACAATGATAATAGACGGTCAAGAGTCTATATCCTATAATGTGTCTTGGGTCGAGCACCGGTTGATTATGCCCATGGTTCCTTCTGAGGTCTGGGCTGCAGGAGTCACATACAAGCGAAGCGTAGAAGCTCGGGAAGATGAAACTGACATAAAGGGCATCTACGATATGGTATACGAATCCGAACGCCCTGAAATTCTACTCAAGGGTCTTGGATATAGAACCGTGGGTCCGAATGATATCATATGCATTCGGAGCGATTCTAAGTGGAATGTTCCGGAACCTGAGTTT
>JAHQWZ010000268.1 GCA_029856425.1 Candidatus Thorarchaeota archaeon | reverse complement strand
TCACACTCGATGCCTGATAGCGCAACGGGGATGTTCACCTCTGCCATGAGGGAGGTCATGTTCCGCTTGGGGTCAATATTGATGACAGGTATTGTGGACATGTGTTTGAGTGCAGCTCTTGGGAAGTGTGCTGCGGGATCGGCAGCTATGTTCAGCATCGCATCGGCTTCTTTGTGCACTAGCATGTCGACCGCAGTATATTCCCCGGGTTGGTATCTCGGATAGCCCTTGGCATAGTCTACCGCAAATGGATAGCCTGTCTGCCACGTGGAGGTCTTGTTAGCACCAGCCACGTTGAAGTGACCTCTCATCGGCATCATATTCCATTTCGCATATGAATTGAGGTCTTGAATTAGCCGAATTGCTGCATCGATGTTCCTGTGTCGACCCTTGGACTGGGTCAGCCCAAGTCCGAAGAAGAGTATTCCATATTTGGCACCCTTGAGAGCTTCAACTATCTCAGTGATTCTCTCCATTGAAACTCCTCCTACTTCCTCAACATCGAGTGGGTGACCTCTCACAGCCGCACGCAAAGCTCCAATTAGCTCGAGGTCACGACCGGGTGCCAGTTTGACAAACTCATCTGCTATATTGGCAGAAATTGTCTTTCGAATATCAAAAACCCAAACTTTTCTGTTAACCTTTGAATCCTTGATGTATTCGCCCTCAACTCGCACATACCTGCTTAGGTGCCGCGGATGAGCGAATTGTGGATTAGATCCCCAATAGATGATAGTGTCAGCCCGATTCTTTACTTCAGCAAGTGAGCCGGCTGCCTCCCCAGACTCTTGCACACCAAGAATAGTGGGCCCATGACAGACTGATGATGTGTTGTCGACCACTCCACCTATGGTTTCAGCAATCTTGTAGGCTTCTCGATGAGCATCGTTTTCAGTGGAGCTGAGCCCATAGATAAGGGGCCTCTTTGCAGAAGCAAGTATCTCAACTGCTTTATCGATTGCCTCTTCGAGTGAAACTGCAGATTTCTTGACTGTAGGCGACTCGATTCGGTCGTCATGATGGTTCAGAAATTTCGCTTTGCTTATGGCACAGCCATTTTCGTTTTTAATGATCCTACCGTTCTCAACCTCTATTCTAATGTCATCACACATACACCCACAGAACGGACAAACTTGGTCCTCGAATACCTCTGTCAATTATGGCACCTCCATAATCGCTCTCAGTAAATCCTCTGCGGTCGGCACCTTCTTTCCCTTTGCGGCGAATAGCTTGGCTCTCATATCCTTGAAGCCGGGCATGCCACTTTCAATCGTATCCGAGTCAAGAATTGCATTTGCCCAAGGGCCGCATGGCATGAACGCAATTCCAGGCTCAGCCCTTCTGTCCAATTTGCATGCAACAACAACACTTCCAGTCGCAGTCTCCACCTTGACCGGATCACCCTCCTCAAGTCCCAAAGCCTCGAGGGTTGACTTGTCCACCTCACAAATGGCGACCGCTTCAAAGTACTCTTGATTGAGTTTTCCCATTTCCATTGTCTGACCCTGCTTGAGAGTCCGACCCGAAGTCAGGACTACGTTGACACCTATATCATTCATTGCTGACAACACCAGTCTGGAATGAGAAGATTTCTTTCATAACCAAGATATGAGTGTCATGGTCCTCTGTCTAAAGCGGAAAATGAGCAATTCGGGGTCGTTTTATGCGACTGTGAAAATGTATTTCAATAGCCAGTGACCGCCGCAACCCCCTGCATAAGCGGCGGCCACATAGTGAATAGAAACGTGGATAGGAATCATTCCGTGAGTTTCCAAACGCAATAGGAGATATCCACGTCCCTAGCCGGCACCTGATAGCTAGAACAATGATATGATGGTTGCTGTGTATCAATACGCACATTGGTAAAAGAAGAGTACTGCTAGTTCGAAGCCTTTATCAACCATAGTTCGCGGATGCGGCCATAATCTCCCTCGCCAATAGTGGATGGGATGGAAATGGTAGTTAAGAAGGAAATCCTTGTTGAGCTTTATACCCGCACTCTCAAGGTAAGACTTTTCGAAGAGAAGGTTTGGGAGCTTTTCGGACAGAACCTAGTTCCAGGGACCCTCCATCTATATCTAGGACAGGAGGCTATAGCTGCTGGTGTCACAACAGCTCTAAAGGAAACAGATTGGATTCAGAGCACTCATCGAGGACACGGACACGTTGTAGCAAAAGGCGCAGACATGAATGCTGCGATGGCTGAGCTTCTTGGAAAGAAGACTGGCTCTTGTAAGGGCAAAGGCGACTCCATGCACATAACTCAGTTCGATGTCGGAGTTCTAGGAGCAACAGGGGTCGTTGCGTCTGGACTCCCCATTGCGGTTGGAGCTGCGTTATCAGCTCAAATGAGAAAGACAGATGAGGTCGTTGCATGCTTTTTTGGTGATGGCGCCTCAAATAATGGAACCTTTGGCGAATCGCTCAATATGGCTGCTATCTGGCAGCTACCGTTAGTATGGATTGTTGAGAATAACCTTTATGCGATGGGGACTCCGATTAAGCTAACTTGTCCAAGTCAAAACATTGCAGACAGAGGCGATGCCTACTGCACGCCCTCTGTTGTTGTAGATGGCAATAATGCACTCGAGGTCTATGAGGCTGCTTTTGAAGCAGTAAAACGTGCGAGAGAGGGCGGAGGACCCAGCTTAATTGAGTGTAAAACCTACAGAATGAGAGGCCATTCCCGTTTTGATCAGGCGAAGTACCGTCCTAAAGACGAGGTCGATCACTGGATGGAACGAGACGCAGTTGGGATAATCGAGAACATTGCGCTTGAGAAGAAAGCACTCACAGAGAAGCAGGCGGAGAGTATTCGAAAGAAGCTGCAAAAGGCTGTTGACAAAGCTGGTGAATTCGCCATCAGGTCTGATAATCCCGCTCCTGAAGAAGCTCTCGATGATGTCTACATGGAGGCGATCTGATTGGCTGAGATCACATACAGAGATGCACTCAAGCAGGGTCTCAGGGAAGAGATGTTGAGAGACGAACGCGTTTTCATAATGGGGGAGGATGTAGGCCGCAATTGGGGTGGAGCATTCAAGGCCACGAAGGGTTTAGCCGAGGAGTTCGGTGACGACCGAGTGAGGGACACACCAATTTCTGAGAACGCCATAGCCGGCGCAGCTGTTGGAGCTGCAATAACTGGAATGCGGCCAGTAGCTGAGATTATGTTTGGAGACCTCATCTCACTTGCGATGGATCAGGTATGCAATCAAGCAGCTAAGATGAGGTACATGTTTGGAGGGCAGACCTCCGTTCCGCTAGTATTACGCTCAGTTTTTGGCGGCGGAAAGAATATCGCATCCCATCACTCACAGAGTCTAGAAGCATGGTTCATGCACACACCAGGCCTGAAGATTGCCGTGCCATCTTTTGCATACGACGTGAAGG
>JAHQWZ010000267.1 GCA_029856425.1 Candidatus Thorarchaeota archaeon | reverse complement strand
TATCGAGAACGAGTCACCTTGGTGACTAAATGCCCGGTAGATCGGCCAGAATTTACGGAAACAGAACATTACGAGGAATATCTGAATGAACAGCTTCAGCGATTAGGCGAAGAATATGTTGACTACTACTTGTTTCACGCCTTAAACAAGAAGTCCTTTGAAGAGAAGGTGATGGGGCTCAACCTTATTGATCGCGCGTTGAAGGCCAAAGAAGAAGGGAAGATTCGTCATATAGGATTCTCATTCCATGACACACCAGATGTTCTCAAAGAGATAATAGATTCTGGATACTTTGAACTAATGCTCGTCCAGTACAATATTGTTGATCAGGTCAATCATGAGATGATCAATTATGCCGGTGAGAAAGGTCTGGCGGTGGCCATAATGGGATCCGTAGGAGGCGGACGATTGGCTGGAGAAGACTTGCCAGACGAAATGAGGAAATGGCTAACGCCTAGCCGAAGGAATTTTGCAGACCTAGCGCTCAAGTTTGTATTGAGCAATCCAAATGTTTCAGTTGCATTGTCAGGAATGGGTTCTGATGAGATGCTGGATGATAACCTCAGCATTACCGCCAGAGAAGACTATGATATATTGACCGAGAAAGAAAGAGAATCAATCGAAAGAATCGCCAAGAAATTCAAGGAGCTGTGTGATATCATCTGTACTCAATGCAAGTATTGCGAACCCTGTCCAAATGAAGTGAATATTAGCTTCATATTCGAAGCGCTTCAAAATTACCAAATCTATGGTCATAGAGAACAAGCAAAAAGCCACTACTCATTAATTGGCAAGACACCCTGGGCAGCTGGTTCGAATGCTTCCGCTTGTGAAGAATGCGGTGAGTGCCTGGAAAAGTGCCCCCAAGGCATTGAGATCATTGAGCAGCTGAAGAAGGCCCATATGATTCTGAGTAGCTGAATTTTGGCTATACCAATGGCATCATTAGCATGCGAACCGGTCTAGGATGATAGTCGCTCCTCAACTACCCCTTTCAATCGTTCATAGGCATCAATCCCCTTTGAGAACGGACAAGCCTTGATGCAAACGGAGCATCCGTAATTCTGAATGAAGTATTCGAAACAGTCTTGCTGAATGATGTCAGTCTTGATTCCTGTATCGTGCATCACGGTTTCTTCAAGAATGGCCTGCGGTGGACACTGCTTGATGCAAAGCCCACACACCTTGCAGTACTCTCCAATCCAGGTGTGATTATTCTCCTTCGAGTCTGGCAAATTCTGAATGCTTGTATATACGGCTGCAAGTCTGATTCTTGAGCCAAATTTGGGGGTGATCAAGAGGCCGTTTTTGCCCACATATCCTATCCCAGCTCTTTGTGCAAGTGGTGGGTAGAGAGCTGTTCCACCAAGGGGATGGTCAGCCTGAGCTGCATAGCCGTGTTCCCGCAGAAATGCTGCAATTCTGTTGCCTGCTATTCCAAGACCATCGTAGGTGTCGAAGACCATCTTGAATGTGGCTTGGCTGGGTGCTTGGTCTATCTTCTCTTGACTCATCTCCATTGCTAAGACTATGGCATTATCATAGAGCACGCCAAACTCGCGAAAGATTAGGTCTCGTGGCAACTTGGTGAAATGAATAATGTCTACGCCTTGTGAATAGGCAAATTCCTTGAGACTGTCAATGAAGTCACCATTTGTGCCATTGAATGGACTGACTGGATTGTCAGGGATTGAGTCGATTGTCAGGTTGATGTTCTTCATGATAGACATCATTCTTCTCATGGGAAAAGTCTGCTTCATCTCGATGTCTTCTCTTTCTTTCATGAGTTTAATGGCTTCAAGAGGAATCTCAAACCTAGTGGGAGAGTTTGATGTTGAAGTTAGCGCGGTGGGGATGTCTGAGACTGATTTCTGTTTGGCAATAATCCTTCGAACTCTAGGGTATCCTATTTGAAATAAAATGCCGTTCATAACCCTATGTTTCAACCTCATATTCTACTCACGCCATGTCGTCTAAATAGAAAGCAGTAGGGTTGCATCAAAAGGTGCATTTCTATCTTCTGGCAATGGAAACAAATGATTCAGCGCATCCTTTGTCCAACATACTGAATCACACCATTCAATCTGTTGCGTCGGGGAGATTGGTCAAATATGACCCCCTCAATGTAGTAATGTAGTTTCAGTTTAGGAAAGAAACCTAGAATCTCCTCCTTTGAGAAGAAATGGAAGTGCATGTTATAGGTGGCATGATAGAAGGTGTTCTCTTCAACTTCCTCAATCTCATCCCAGCTCTGAAGGTAATGAAGATCTTCAACTGAGAATGTGTAAATATAGATGACACCCTTTGGTTTCAAAGCAGCCTGCATTCGCTCAGCTATCATCTCTATGTCGGATTTACGAAAGAGCTGTAAAATCTTCGATGCCACAATCAATGCATATTTCCCAGTTGGCATCTCAAACTCGCGAAGGTCCATCTTATGATATGTGAAATCAAGACCTTCAGATTCGATGACTTCAAGAAGGCCCTTCGAAAACTTCGACGTATCAACACCCTCAACCTCTCTGCCAAGTTTAGCAAAGAAGAGCGCATGACGCCCCCTACCCATACCAAGATCCAGCACAGGCCCCTTAGGAATTATGCCTAGATATTCAATTAGTTTTAAGTCTGGTCCTTCCTTCCTGTTCTCCACCACTTCCCTGTAAGCTTGCATCCAGAATGTCTTCTTGGTCATAGTCTGCCCCTCTGCTATTGGGACGCAGATTCACATCAAAGGTCTTGTTATCATAGCACGAGTCCGGTAAAATCAGGATGTATTCCTAATGAGCTATTCCTTATCCAAGACGAGAATCTTTGGTAGCTTCAGCAGCTTCCCCATGTTTCTACCTGACGTTCCCCCCTTGTAACGTAGCCTTCTCTTCCCGAATCTGTTCTTTGTAGTCATCATCTTGATAGTAGAATATTGTCCATTAGTGAAATACATCATGTCCTCTGGATCGGCTATTATCTCTAAGTCATACTCATCCAATGCCCCTTTGTTTAGCTCGTAATCCCCAGCATCTGCTACCAAGTTCACCCAAAGGATGAAATCGTCCTCCACATGTAGGCCAATATTTATTCTTGCCTGGAACTCATCCAGCGTCTTCGTGTTCTTTGGGTTCTTTCGCTTGTCAGCAATGACATCCTCAATGACAGTCTTGAATGTAAGGAATAGAGTTTCTCGTGCTGATTCATCCAAAGCGCATCACCTATGTTAGAAGTATTCAGTGTCAACCATCCCAGCAGTCCGTACTAGTTCCTTGGCTGCATCCGTTGCCTTGAGAACCTTCGCCATCTCACCCACGATTCTTGCCTTTCCACTTAGAAGGCCGCGGATGGGATCTAGTTCACCTTTCAGGATTTCCACCCAAGTATCATAATCAGCTTCATAGGTGTATTC
>JAHQWZ010000266.1 GCA_029856425.1 Candidatus Thorarchaeota archaeon | reverse complement strand
AATTTGAAACACGGGGCGCCGCTCTAAAGCGTGAACGCAGAATCCAACGAAACAGGAAGCTAAAGCTCAGTCTTGTGGGTCCACGTCGTGACCTTCGTGAAGTCATTGAGTCTGAGGGTAGCTATCGCTAGCTTCGCGAAGCCTTCTTATCAGGGATTCGCACTCGAGTCCCATGTGAGTCTAGGATGACAGAACTTGTTCTTGCAATTGATGCTGGAACCACTGGAGTTCGTTCAATGCTTTTCACGCCCACTGGTATGGTTGTAGCCAAGGCATACAAGGAGTTCGAGAACCATTATCCAAGCCCATCATGGGTGGAGCAGGAGGCGACAGACTGGTGGGCTTCTACTTGCAGCACCATATTGACATGTCTCAAGTCCGGGTCTCTCAATCCAGAAGATGTAGTTGGAGTCAGTGTGACCAATCAGCGCGAGACTATAGTGCCTATCGATGAGAATGGCGCTGCTCTACGAAGAGCTATTGTTTGGCAAGACCGTCGAACAGTACCAGAGTGCGAATGGATACAGCAGCAAATCCCAGTGGACAAGATATATTCCATAACAGGACTCACGGTGGATCCCTACTTCACTGCTCCAAAGATTCTATGGATTAAGAATAATCAGCCCAAGCTCTTTGATAAGACTCACAAGTTTCTACTGGTGCATGATTATCTCATCTACCGGCTCACTGGATTAACAATCACAGACCACTCCAATGCTAGCCGAACTATGCTCTTTGATACCTCAAAAGCTGACTGGTCTCCAGAGATGGTTGATGGTCTAGAAATACCTGCTGAGAAACTACCTGATTCATGTGGATCAGGTACCAAGGTTGGAGAATTGACTGAGAGGGCAGCAAAGGAGTCTGGGCTGAGCGTGGGAACTCCAATTGTGGCTGGTGGCGGAGATCAACAATGTGCTGCACTGGGTGTAGGTGTTGTTCACCATGGTTCTTTCAAATCAACCACAGGCACCGGGACATTCATGCTTGCATTCTCAGATAGTATGAAGCTTGACCCTCAACGTAGAGTTCTTTGTAGTCGACACGTGGTGCCAGATGCATTTGTCGTGGAAGCCTCAATGTTCACAACAGGCTCCGCTCTTCGATGGTTCCGTGATCAACTCGGTAGCGTTGAGATAGCAGCCGCTGATGAGCGAGGAATTGATCCCTACGAGGTGATAACTGAGGGTGCTGAGCAGATACCTGCTGGTTCTGAAGGAGTACTGCACATACCCCACTTTGTTGGAGCGGGAGCGCCATATTGGAACCCGCATGCGAGAGGAGTGTTTGCTGGCCTTGCTCTTGGTCACACACGGTATCATCTGATGCGTGCCATTTTGGAAGGGGTTTCATATGAGATTCGTACCAATCTTGATGTGATGCGTGAACTAGGTCTTCCAGCTAAGGAGGTACGCGTTACTGGGGGGGCAGCACGCAGCGAAACCTGGATGCAGATTCAAGCCGATATTCTTGGTATCCCAGTTATCAGAACAGAGATGGAAGAAGCAACAGCTCTTGGTGCAGCCATTCTTGCCTGTAAAGGCATAGGCCTATTCAAGTCAGTTACTGAAGCCGCAGAGGAGATGGTTCGTCCCATCACGCCCCTTATTCCCAAATCAGAGAACCGAGAATTGTATGAACGCGGATTCAAGAGATACAAGCATCTCTACAGAGCCATCTCTGAAATCACATGGGATTCTGACTAGGAAGCATAGATGGCAAGTTTGTTCCCGTGGTCCAAGACAAGAATCTTGGTCTTTGGATCCTCGGCGATCCAGCTATCTACGACTGCTTGGATTTCATTTGCTTTTTCTAGATGGGCTGACTCGACGGTCTCCTTGTCCAGAGTGGTGTACATCTTAACGCTTGACACCCGCCTCAGTAGTTCAGCAAACTTGTAGGCCTTGTGCTCATAGAGATGATATTCTCCACTGATGGATGCTATGACCTCGTCAATCGGAGCCTTGAGCTTGTTGAAGAAATTCTCGGTGGCTTCTGGAGGTGCGACACCATCGCGGCATTCAGCTACAAACAAGATTTCACCTCCATCTGCAACTGCGTTTTTGGTGAGCTCTAACCCTCGCTGGGCATGGTATAGGCTCTTGTCCTGTGGATAGCCACCTGGAGAGACGATAATCTTGGACACCGAGTCTACTATGAAACTGGCGGTCTCATCTAGCACCTCAATTCCTCTGGCTATCACTGGCTGGAGTCGCCCTGCATCAGCCCAGAGCAGCTTTCGTCCGCTTGTGATGACTGCCAGTGTGAACACCTTTGCATTTTTGGTCATAATCTCCGTGGCCTCTCTCATATCATCTGCCAAGGGGTTATCGCGTCTGGAATGATTGGGATGATAGGGGTGTCGGCCAAAGGTCGAATTCGGATTAAGGGCCATCGAATGATTGGCCTCAATAGTCTTGAATGCACAGACACCCGGAAGGAAATTCTTTAATCCATTTGAGTATCCTGCGAAATAGTGTGCCTTCATGTCTGATAGGCTCACGTAGACATCATGCCCGATGGCTCGAGCGTTGACAGTAACTGGAGTACCCCTGCTGGTTGTGCCCAGGTCCGCAATATCATCTGTCTGACAGTCATGTATGAGCACATCAAAGCTGTCTAGTCCTCCATCGCTAGCTACTCTTCGAATCATCTCTGTTATCTCGATGTTTGCAGGATGATTCACTTCATGAGACCCTGTTGTGATGATGAATTGAACCATGTTTGAATCAGCAAGGAGCGGGACAATGGAACTCACAAGTTCACGATGAGGCGCATCCCTTGTGTGGTCTTCTACAAGAACACAGACATTCCTACTCCTCACGAGCTCGTCAAGCTGAGGACCATGTGGGTTTGCCAACACGCGGTTCAGTTCTTTCTTGAAATCCGAGGTTGCAGACACTTGTTTTGGGATGATCTTGCCTGCAAGATTCTCATCTGGAATATCAAACTCAATCTTGGAATCACCGTATGCCAAGTCCACTTTCATCCTATAGTCCTCATTCACTTTGGAGCCATTGCTGTAGAAAAGCATTGGCCCTCCTGCACATTGAGTCGTTTAATGGTACCAAAACTGATATCCGTGAGGAATTGTTCAGATGATTATGACAGAGTCGGATGATCAAAGACAGACTGGCATGGCAGGAATGGGTCGTTGGCTGGCAGTTGGATCTGAGCTGCCATGTTCTGTGATTGTCATGACCTATTTGGGCACATTCTTGGGCACAGCGTGGTGGGGGCCGCAAGGTGCCATTGCAGGAGGAGTTCTTGGGTCGCTTGTCGGATTTGTGCTAGGTGTTCTCAGTGTGTACAAGACTGTGCAGTACTATGATCGTCTAGAGACCCAGACCAAGACAAGACGCACATATATGCCGCCAGCTGAAGAGATCTACGAGGA